>NZ_JBFREY010000005.1:0-193229 GCF_052114545.1 Pseudomonas sp. KB_12
GAGTTCACGCTCAGGCCCTGGTCAACAATCATCTTGCAGACTCTTAGCTTGAAAGCGGCGTCGAATTTTCTGTACTTCTTGGTCATGGAATATTCCTCAATAGGTGTAGTTTCACCTATTGAGGTGTCCGGGACTATTAGACCAGCTCATGCCGCCATCGCGAGCAGGCTCGCTCCCACAGAGAATCTGTGCCGAACACAAATTTTCTGTTCTCTGAAGATCCAGTGTGGGAGCGAGCTTGCTCGCGATGACGGTGGCACATCCAACATCGACGCAAGCTGACCCACCGCTTCGCGAGCAAGCTCGCTCCCACAATGGGTCACGCTTGATGCTTAGTGATGCTCACGCGTCGCGCGGAATTTCACGTCCGGCCAGCGCTCTTCCATCAGCGCCAGGTTGACTCGGGTCGGGGCCAGGTAGGTCAGGTGACCGCCGCCATCGAGCGCGAGGTTTTCCACGGCTTTGTTGGAGAATTCCTCGAGTTTCTTCTTGTCGTCGCATTCGATCCAACGAGCGGAGTACACGGTGATCGGCTCGTAGGAGCACTCGACCTTGTATTCCTCTTTCAAGCGGCTGGCGACGACGTCGAACTGCAGCACACCGACCGCACCGAGGATGATGTCGTTGCTGCGGGTCGGGAAGAACACCTGGGTGGCGCCTTCTTCGGCCAGTTGCTGGAGGCCCTGGCGCAGTTGCTTGGACTTGAGCGGGTCCTTCAGGCGCACGCGGCGGAACAGTTCCGGGGCGAAGTGCGGGATGCCGGTAAAGCCCAGGGCTTCGCCTTCGGTGAAGGTGTCGCCGATCTGGATGGTGCCGTGGTTATGCAGGCCGATGATGTCGCCAGCAAAGGCTTCTTCCAGTTGCTCGCGTTCCGAGGAGAAGAAGGTCAAGGCGTCGCCGATGCGCACGTCCTTGCCGGTGCGCACATGGCGCATCTTCATGCCTTTTTCGTATTTGCCGGAACAGATGCGCATGAAGGCGATGCGGTCGCGGTGCTTGGGGTCCATGTTCGCCTGGATCTTGAACACGAAACCCGAGAACTTCTCTTCCACCGGTTCCACGGTGCGCTCGTTGGCGACACGGGCCAGCGGGCGCGGGGCCCAATCGACCACGGCGTCGAGCACATGGTCCACGCCGAAGTTGCCCAGGGCGGTACCGAAGAACACCGGGGTCAGTTGGCCGTCGAGGAACTCCTGCTGGTTGAACTCATGGCAGGCGCCCTGCACCAGTTCCAACTGGTCGACGAAGCGGTCGTACTCGTCGCCCAGGTGCGCGCGAGCCTCGTCGGAATCGAGCTTCTCGATGATCTTGACGTCGGTGCGCTCGTGCCCGTGACCGGCGGTGTAGACGATGATGTAGTCGTCGGCCAGGTGGTACACGCCCTTGAAGTCGCGGTAGCAACCGATCGGCCAGGTGATCGGCGCGGCCTTGATCTTCAGGACCGCTTCGATCTCGTCGAGCAGTTCGATCGGGTCGCGGATGTCGCGGTCGAGTTTGTTGATGAAGCTGACAATCGGTGTGTCCCGCAGGCGGCAGACGTCCATCAGCGCGATGGTCCGTGGCTCGACGCCTTTACCGCCGTCGAGGACCATCAGCGCCGAGTCCACTGCCGTCAGGGTGCGGTAGGTGTCTTCGGAGAAGTCTTCGTGGCCCGGGGTGTCGAGCAGGTTGACCATGTGATCGCGATACGGGAACTGCATGACCGACGTGGTAATGGAAATACCCCGTTGTTTTTCCATTTCCATCCAGTCGGAGGTGGCATGGCGGTCGGATTTGCGAGATTTCACCGTGCCGGCGACCGCAATCGCCTTGCCCATCAGCAAGAGCTTCTCGGTGATGGTGGTCTTACCGGCATCGGGGTGGGAAATAATGGCGAAAGTGCGGCGTTTCGCGACTTCGGCGGCCTGTTTGGTCATGGGAAATCGCCTGGCAGGTGATTCAAAAAAGGGCGGCGATTATAGCTCAACTTGTGCCAGGAACCGAACCGTTGAGCACATCCAGGGTGGCCAGATCTTCCCTGGCATGGGAACCTTTTGCCGCGTGGAGGCGTCCACCCCCCTGTTACGGCTATTCGTCAGGGGCTGAAAAATCAGCAAGTTAGCCTGACGAGGCTGCGCTCATGGCTCGATTTACCTGCCGTTTTACCGGTATGGAAAAGAGCTGCTTCTCGCGAACGTTTTCCCGGCAACCAGTGATGGTTTGCCGCCCGGGAACGCGTGCGCCGACTGAAAGACAAAGGAGTCCGCCTGTGGCTATCCGCTATGGCAAAGGGCTTATCGGGGGTGCGGTCGTCGTCGCGCTCCTGGCCCTGTTGGTCCACTGGATCGGCATCGATACGATCCAACGCTACCACGACGATCTGCTGTTCTACCTGCAAGCGCACCTGCTGCTTGTCCTGGCCTCCATGCTGGCGGCCCTGCTCGTGGGCATCCCTGCCGGCATCGCCCTCAGCCGCCCCGGCCTGGTCGGGCGCGCCGAACGCTTCATGCAAGTGTTCAACATCGGCAACACCGTGCCGCCCCTGGCCGTGCTGGCCATCGCCCTGGGCATCCTGGGCATCGGCAGCGGGCCCGCCATCTTCGCCCTGTTCCTGGCCTCGCTGTTGCCCATCGTGCGCAATACCTATGAAGGCCTGAAAAACGTCCAGGGTTCCCTCAAGGAAGCCGCCGTCGGCATCGGCATGACCCCGCGCCAGGTGCTGTGGAAAGTCGAATTGCCCAACGCCGTGCCGATCATCGTCGGTGGCGTGCGCGTGGCCCTGGCGATCAACGTCGGCACCGCGCCGCTGGCGTTCCTGATCGGCGCCAACAGCCTCGGCAGCCTGATATTCCCCGGCATCGCCTTGAACAACCAGCCGCAGCTGTTGCTCGGCGCGGCCTGCACCGCCCTGCTGGCGCTGCTGCTCGACGGCCTGGTGACACTGGCCAGCCGCCTCTGGCTGGAACGCGGTCTGCGACCGTCATAAGCCGGCTGGATAAAGGAAATCGTTTATGAAGAAGTTGAGCTTGATACTGGGCTGTGTCCTGCTGTTCGCAGGATTCGCCCAAGCCGCTGAAAAACCGCTGATCCGCCTCGGCGCCCGGGTGTTCACCGAACAGACGCTGCTGGCGGAAATCACCGCGCAATACCTGCGCAGCAAGGGCTACGACGCGCAAATCACCGGCGGCCTGGGCAGCAACCTGGCCCGCAGCGCCCATGAAACCGGGCAACTGGACATGCTCTGGGAATACACCGGCGTGTCGCTGGTGGCCTACAACCACGTCACGGAAAAACTCGACAGTGCCCAGTCCTACGCCCGGGTGAAAGAACTCGACGCGAAAAAAGGCCTGGTCTGGCTGACACCGTCGAAATTCAGCAACACCTACGCCCTGGCCCTGCCGGAAAAAATCGCCCGCCAGTACCCGCAGATCAACAGCATCAGCCAGTTGAACACGGTGCTGCAGGCCGAAGCCGATGACAATCATCTGGTGGCCCTGGACACCGAGTTCGCCAACCGCTCCGACGGCCTGGCGGGCATGGTCGAGCAGTACGGCATGAACCTGACCCGCAAGAACATCCGGCAGATGGACGCGGGCCTGGTCTACACCGCCCTGCGCAACGGCCAGGTATTCGCCGGCCTGGTGTACACCACCGACGGCCGGTTGAACGCGTTCAAGCTGAAGTTGCTGGAAGACGATAAGCATTACTTCCCCGACTACACCGCCGCGCCGGTGGTGCGCCAGGCGTACCTCGACGCGCACCCGCAACTGGCCGCGCAACTCAAGCCCCTGGCCGAGCTGTTCGACGATGAAACCATGCGCCAGCTCAACGCCCGCGTGGACGTCAACCACGAAAGCCCTTCCACCGTTGCCGCCGATTTCCTGCGCCAGCATTCGCTGCTCTCAACCCAATGACCTGGAGGAAAAGCCATGGATTTTCTTGACGCCTTTTCCCATCTGGACTGGCCGCTGGTACTGCACCTGACCTGGCAGCACATCACCCTGGTGGGCATCGCCGTGACCCTGGCAATTGTTGTCGGTGTGCCGCTGGGCATCTTCATGACCCGCTTCCCGACGCTCGCCGGCCCATTGCAGGCCAGCGCCACGGTGCTGCTGACGATTCCGTCGATTGCGCTGTTCGGCCTGCTGTTGCCGTTCTATTCCAAGTTCGGCCAAGGCCTGGGCCCGATGCCGGCGATCACCGCGGTGTTTCTCTATTCGCTGTTGCCGATCATGCGCAACACCTACCTGGCCTTGACCGGCGTCGAACCGGGCATCCGTGAGGCCGCCCGTGGCATTGGCATGACCTTCGGCCAGCGCCTGCGCATGGTCGAACTGCCCATCGCCGTGCCGGTGATCCTGGCCGGCGTGCGCACCGCCGTGGTCATGAACATCGGCGTCATGACCATCGCCGCCACCATCGGCGCCGGTGGCCTGGGCGTGCTCATCCTCGCTTCCATCAGCCGCAGCGACATGTCGATGCTGATCGTCGGCGCCGTGCTGGTCAGCCTCCTGGCCATCTTCGCCGACCTGCTTCTGCAATGGCTGCAACGCTCGCTGACCCCTAAAGGATTATTGAAATGATCGAACTTCAAAACCTCAGCAAAACCTTCAAGAGCAACGGCAAAGACGTCAAGGCCGTGGACTCGGTGAACCTGACCGTCAACGAAGGCGAGATCTGCGTGTTCCTCGGGCCGTCGGGCTGTGGCAAAAGCACCACGCTGAAGATGATCAATCGCCTGATCCCGCCCACTTCGGGCAAGGTGTTGATCAACGGCGAGGACACCACCGGCCTGGACGAAGTGACCCTGCGCCGCAACATCGGCTATGTGATCCAGCAGATCGGCCTGTTCCCGAACATGACCATCGAGGAAAACATCACCGTAGTCCCACGACTGCTCGGCTGGGACAAGCAGAAATGCCACGACCGCGCCCGCGAGCTGATGAGCATGATCAAGCTCGAACCCAAGCAGTACCTGCATCGCTACCCCCGTGAACTGTCCGGTGGCCAACAGCAACGGATCGGCGTGATCCGGGCCCTGGCGGCCGATGCGCCGCTGCTGCTGATGGACGAACCCTTCGGCGCGGTGGACCCGATCAACCGCGAGATGATCCAGAACGAGTTCTTCGAGATGCAACGGGCGCTGAACAAGACCGTGATCATGGTCAGCCACGACATCGACGAAGCGATCAAGCTGGGGGACAAGATTGCGATCTTCCGCGCAGGCAAGCTGGTCCAGTTCGATCACCCGGACACGCTGCTGGCCCATCCGGCCGACGAGTTCGTCAGCAGCTTCGTCGGCCAGGACAGCACGCTCAAGCGCCTGCTGCTGGTCAAGGCCGAAGACGCGGCGGACAACGCTCCGTCGGTCAGCCCCGAGACGCCAGTGGGTGAGGCGCTGGAGTTGATGGACGAACATGACCGTCGCTACGTGGTGGTCACCTGTGCCGAGAACAAGGCCCTGGGGTATGTGCGCCGTCGCGACCTGCACCGCCAGACCGGCACCTGCAGCCAATACCTGCGCGAATTCAACGCCACCGCTGCCTATGACGAACATTTGCGGATCCTGCTGTCGCGCATGTACGAGTTCAACCGCTCGTGGCTGCCGGTGCTGGACGCCGAACGGGTATTCCTCGGGGAAGTGACCCAGGAATCGATTGCCGAGTACCTGAGCTCCGGACGTTCGCGCGGGGGCAAGACCAGTATTGTCTCGCCGGCCGAGACTGCGTTGGCCTGATCGGCCACGACTGCTTTTGTGGCGAGGGAGCTTGCTCCCGCTGGGTCGCGCAGCGGCCCCAAAAAAGCGATGAGCGCTTCGCACTCAAGCGGGAGCAAGCTCCCTCGCCACAAAGGCAAAAGCCATATTGAGCAAGGTCGAATACCAATCCAAGGGAACATCAATCTGTCACGCAGGTCGGTTACATCATGAGCTGTCGCGGGCCGCACGACGGATGTGTGCAAAAACGCGACATTTTTAGTTGATCTCAGGCCCCTCACGCCCTAAAGTTCGCGCCGAACGTCCATGCTGGAAACGATCCATCCGGCTCAAGTACTGACGACGAGACAGCAAGGCCAAGGGAATCACGCATCCCATGGCCTTTTTGCTTTCGGCGACATGCCTTGGGAAGTAGGCGAACCAAAGTGGGGATACGGAGGACGTTCACGAGGGCTGCTTGCCCTCACACCCATTGATCCTGATGTTTGCCAGTAGGAGTCCCAAGTATGTCGATCCAGGTCGAAGATTATTTCGCGCGCGAAACCTTCCAGAAAATGAAAGCGTTCGCCGACAAGCAGGAAACCCCGTTCGTGGTGATCGACACCGCGATGATCTCCAAGGCCTATGACGACCTGCGCGCCGGTTTCGAATTCGCCAAGGTCTACTACGCCGTCAAGGCCAACCCGGCGGTGGAAATCATCGACCTGCTCAAGGATAAAGGCTCGAACTTCGACATCGCCTCGATCTATGAGCTGGATAAGGTCATGAGCCGTGGCGTCGGCCCGGACCAGATCAGCTACGGCAACACCATCAAGAAATCCCGCGACATTCGCTACTTCTACGAGAAGGGCGTGCGCCTGTATGCCACCGACTCCGAAGCCGACCTGCGCAACATCGCCAAGGCCGCGCCGGGCTCGAAAGTCTATGTACGGATCCTCACCGAAGGCTCGACCACCGCTGACTGGCCGTTGTCGCGCAAGTTCGGCTGCCAGACCGACATGGCCATGGACCTGCTGATCCTGGCCCGCGACCTGGGCCTGGTGCCGTACGGCATTTCGTTCCACGTCGGCTCGCAACAGCGCGACATCAGCGTCTGGGACGCGGCCATCGCCAAGGTCAAGGTGATCTTCGAGCGTCTGAAGGAAGAAGACGGCATCGTCCTGAAGCTGATCAACATGGGTGGCGGCTTCCCGGCCAACTACATCACCCGCACCAACAGCCTGGAAACCTACGCCGAGGAAATCATCCGCTTCCTCAAGGAAGACTTCGGCGACGACCTGCCGGAAATCATCCTGGAGCCGGGCCGTTCGTTGATCGCCAACGCCGGTATCCTGGTCAGCGAAGTGGTGCTGGTGGCGCGCAAGTCCCGTACCGCCGTCGAGCGTTGGGTGTACACGGATGTGGGCAAGTTCTCCGGCCTGATCGAAACCATGGACGAAGCCATCAAGTTTCCGATCTGGACCGAGAAGAAAGGCGAGATGGAAGAAGTGGTCATCGCCGGGCCTACCTGTGACAGCGCTGACATCATGTATGAAAACTACAAGTACGGGTTGCCGTTGAATCTGGCCATTGGGGATCGCCTGTATTGGCTGTCGACCGGGGCCTATACCACTAGCTATAGCGCGGTGGAATTCAATGGCTTTCCGCCGCTGAAATCGTTTTACGTGTGATGTGTTTGGGGCTTGAACCTCCATAGCTCTTACCCTGTTGCGTAATAAAAAACGGCGCTTTTTTCAGAAATGGAAAGCGCCGTTTTTTTTGATGGGTTGGTGTGTAGATCCGTTATTTAGGTAACGGCTGCTTATGGTTCCGCTCTTACAGCGGGTCACTTTCGAAAAGCCCGGAAGCCGGCCCAGTCGAAAGTAACCAAAGCGCTTCTGCCCCACCACTCGGTGCCTCGCTAAGGCTCGGCATGCCCTCACTCCGGCATTGCTCCGTTCAGCCAGCGTGGTTAACGGGGCGCCCGAGATCAACGTCCACCGCGAGGCGGCCTAGTAGCCGACCTGGTTCTTCTGGTCGTACACCCATCAGATATGTTTGAGCTGGGCCTGTGGGAGCAAAGCTTGCTCGCGATAGCGGTGGCTCAGTCAATGAAGATGTTGGATGTACCGACCCCTTCGCGAGCAAGCTCGCTCCCACTGGGGGGCTCTGGATGCACACAAATATTGTGTCTACTGAAGATCCAATGTGGGAGCGAGCTTGCTCGCGATAGCGGTGTCCCAGTCAATGAAGATGTTGGATGTGCCGGCCTCTTCGCGAGCAAACTCGCTCCCACAGGATTTCGTCGCCGGGGGCGGGCAAAAGGTCCGCTCATGCAAATGATCGAGGCTTTTGGGTGTGTTTATGAATGCTTCTCGATAACACACGGCATAATGCACGCCGTGATGAACAGTAAATGAACAAGGCGAGCGACGTGTTGAAGAAAACCCTGTTCCAGTTGCACTGGTTTTTCGGCATCAGTGCCGGGCTGGTCCTGGCGTTGATGGGCGTTACCGGGGCGGTGGTGTCGTTCCAGGATGAAATCCTGCGGGCCTTGAACCCGCAGGTGCTGATGGTCGAGAAGCAGCCGGCCGGCGTCCTGCCGCCTGCCGAACTGGTGGAACAGATCGAGGCCACCTCCGGCAAGACCGTCGCCATGCTCTGGGTCGAGACTGACAGCGGCAATGCCGCGCGGGTGATCTTTGCGGCGCCGCCTGGGGAAAAACGTGGCGCCATGCGCTATTTCAACCCTTACAACGCGCAGTTCATGGGCGATGTGACGGGCCAGGACTTCTTCGGCTTTATGCTCAGGTTGCACCGCGTCCTGACCCTGGATGATGTCGGTCGGCAAATCACCGGTGCCTGCACGCTGATCCTGGTGTTTTTCTGCCTATCCGGGCTGTACCTGCGCTGGCCGCGCCAATGGAAAAGCTGGCGCGCCTGGCTGACCCTCGACTGGGGGAAAAAAGGTCGGAGCTTCAATTGGGACCTGCACTCGGTGGCGGGCACCTGGTGCCTGGCGTTCTATCTGCTGGCGGCCCTGACGGGGCTGACCTGGTCCTACGAGTGGTACAACAAAGGCGTGACCCGCCTGCTCTCCGATTCGCCGAAAGAGGAACGAGTGCGCAATCGCGGCCCGGCGCCGAGCGGCCCACTGCCCGCGGCCGATTACCGGGCCATGTGGAGCAGCATCTACAGCGCCGCCGGCCCGGGGCTGTCGGCCTATAACGTGCGCATGCCGCCCGTGGCCGGGCAACCGGCGACCGTGTTCTACCTGCTGAAAAACTCGCCGCACGACCGGGCGCTGAACCAGCTCACCCTCGACCCGGCCACCGGCGTCATCAGCCGGCACAGCCGCTACAGCGACAAGAGCCTCAAGGCGCAGTTGCTGACCAGTGTCTATGCCCTGCACGTCGGCAGTTACTTCGGCCTGGTCGGACGGATCCTGATGACCGTCGCCGCGCTGACCATGCCGCTGTTCTTCATCACCGGCTGGTTGCTGTACCTGGATCGCCGCCGCAAGAAGCGCCACGTCAGAAACGCCCGCCAGGCCCTCATCGCCAACCCGGGCAATGCGCCGGCCTGGCTGATCGGCTTCGCCAGCCAAAGCGGTTTCGCCGAGCGACTGGCCTGGCAGACCGCCGGCCAACTCCAGGCCGCCGGCTTGCCCGTGAAGGTCCAGCCACTGGCCGGTGTGCGTGAGCAGGACCTGAACGACGCCACCCATGCGCTGTTTGTCGTCAGCACCTTTGGCGACGGCGAAGGGCCGGACAGTGCCCGCGGTTTCGAACGCAAGGTGCTGGGCCAGGCCCTGAGCCTGGAACGCCTGCAGTATTCGGTGCTGGGCCTGGGCGACCGGCAATATGAACACTTCTGCGGCTTCGCCCGGCGCCTGCACGCCTGGCTGGCGGAACACGGCGGCAAGACCCTGTTCGCGCCGGTGGAAGTGGACAGCGGCGACCCTTACGCCCTGCGTCACTGGCAACAACAATTGGCGGAGCTGACCGGCCAAGCCCCGTTGGACACTTGGCAGGCGCCAAGCTTCGAAAACTGGACCCTCAGCCAACGCACCCTGCTCAACCCCGACAGCAGCGGCTCGGGGGTATACCTGCTGGGCTTCACCGCCCCCGGCCCGAGCAGTTGGCTGGCCGGTGACCTGGTGGAAATCCTGCCGCGCAATGACCTGTTGGCCATCGAGCATTTCCTCGACGGGCTCGGCCTCTCCGGGCATGCGCGCGTGCAGGTCGATGGCCTGTCCCAGAGCCTCGACCAGGCCCTGGCGAACCGCCAACTCCCGGAAAACCGCGCCCATCTGGTCGGCCTGCATGCCCAGGCACTGGTGGATGCCCTGGCACCGTTGGCGATACGCGAGTACTCCATCGCCTCGATCCCGGCCGACGGCGTGCTGGAACTGATCGTGCGCCAGGAACGTCACGCCGACGGCAGCCTGGGCATCGGTTCCGGCTGGCTGACCGAACACGCACCACTGGGCAGCGCCGTCAGCCTGCGGCTGCGCCGCAACAGCAGCTTCCACCTGCCGGCCCAGGGTGTGCCGATGATCCTGCTGGGCAACGGCACTGGCCTGGCCGGCCTGCGCAGCCTGCTCAAGGCGCGCGTCACCGAGGGCATGCAGCGCAACTGGCTGCTGTTTGGCGAGCGCAACCGCGAACACGATTTCCACTGCCGCGATGAGCTGCAGGAATGGGTGACCTCAGGCGACCTGGAACGCCTGGACCTGGCCTTCTCCCGGGATCAGGAGCAGAAAGTCTACGTCCAGGACCGCCTGCTGGAATCGGCCGCGCTGCTCAAGCAATGGCTGGCCGACGGCGCGGTGATCTACGTCTGCGGCAGCTTGCAGGGCATGGCATCCGGGGTGGATCACGTGCTCAACAACGTGCTGGGACGCGAGGAAGTGGAGCGGCTGATCGAGCAGGGGCGGTATCGGCGGGATGTCTACTGACAGACACCCATTTTAAGTACCCCTTGTGGGAGCAAAGCTTGCTCGCGATAGCGGACTTTCAGTCAGCCATTTATTGACAGATGTACCGTTATCGCGAGCAAGCTTTGCTCCCACAGAGGCTTTTCCCACAGAGGTTCCTGACGCGACTGACAGTCAAACCGGCTGCAACTTCTTCTCGAACACCGCCACGCCTTCCAGGTCCCGCAACACCACGCTCATCTCCCCGCTTGGCCCGTCGATGTTCACCTCGCCAAAGAACTGATACCCGGCAAACGGCGAGGTGTTCTGGGCCGGCGGGGCTTTCTGGAACACCACTTCGGGGCCGAAGGTCTTGTCCAAGGCATTGGGCCCGAAGCTGCCGGCGTTCAATGGCCCGGCGACGAACTCCCAGAACGGTTCGAAATCCTGGAACGCGGCGTGTTCGGGGTGGTAATGATGGGCGGCGCAATAGTGGACGTCGGCGGTGAGCCAGACGTAGTTGCGCACCTGATGCTTGCGCAGGTACCCAAGCAGTTCGGCGATCTCCACTTCACGCCCCTGGGCCGCGCCCGGGTCACCGTTGGCGACCGCTTCCCAACGCGGCACGCCGGGGCTGACTTCGCCATCCGGCACACCCAGGCCAATGGGCATGTCGGCGGCGATGACTTTCCATTGGGCACGGGACTGCTTCAATTCGCGCTTGAGCCAATTCAACTGCTCACGCCCCAGGAACGGTTTGGCCGCGCCGAGGTTGGCGTCGTTGGCTTCGCGGTAGCTGCGCATATCCAGCACGAACACATCCAGCAGCGGCCCGTAACCGAGCTTGCGGTAGATCCGCCCGCCGCCGTCGGCCTTTTGCAGGCGCATCGGCGCGTATTCCAGCCAGGCCTGTCGCGCACGCCCCACGAGGCTGTGGATATCCTTGGTCTGGTAGCGCTCGTCCAGTTGCTTGCCCGGCGACCAGTTGTTGACCACCTCATGGTCGTCCCACTGCCAGATCTGCGGCACTTCGGCGTTGAAGCGACGGACGTTTTCATCCATCAGGTTGTAGCGATAGTTGCCGCGATACTCATCCAGGGTCTCGGCAACCTTGCTCTTGGCTTCGGTGGTGAGGTTGCGCCAGACCCGTCCACCCTCGGCGGTGATTTGCGCCGGCACCGGGCCGTCGGCGTAGATGGTGTCGCCGCTGTGGATAAAAAAGTCCGGCAGGCGCAGGCGCATGGCTTCGTAGATGCGCATGCCGCCAATATCCGGGTTGATGCCGAAGCCCTGGCCGACGGTGTCGCCGCTCCAGACAAACCGGATGTTGCGCTTGAACTGCGGCACGCTGCGCAGGTGGCCGAGCCAGGGTTCGCTGGCGACACCGCTCTGGGCGTCTTCGAAATGCACCCGGTAGAAAATTGCTTGGTCGGGCGGCAGCCCGGCGAGTTCGACCCGGGCAGTGAAATCACTGCGGGCGTCGGCCATGGGCGAGACGAAGCGCCGCGGATTGCTGAATTGGCTGCGGGTGTCCCACTCCACCACCATCCGCGCCGGACGGTCGCTGCGGCTCCAGATCATCGCCCGGTCGCCCTGCAAGTCGCCCGATTGCACACCGTCGGTGAGCACCGGCCGATCCTTGACCGAAGCCATCACCGCCGGCGCCAGCCCCGGCAACAACAACCCCGCCCCCACGGCTTGCATCACACGGCGGCGGCCCAGGTCGAATTCGCTCATGGTGTTCTCCCTTGAAATGGGAAAACTTAAGCATGGCTCTGTGAAGTGGGTGTGACAGGAATTTTATGCCCCCCCAAAAACCACTGTGGGAGCGAGCTTGCTCGCGATGGCAGGGTGTCAGGCAACCTATTTGTCGACTGATACACCGCTATCGCGAGCAAGCTCGCTCCCACAGGGGGAGAACAGGGTTGGTCAGGCCTTGGCCGGCTCCAACGCCATCTCTACCACCTCAGGCCGCTTGAGCAGCGCATACGCCACCCCCGTCAGCAGGCTCCCCGCCACGATCGCCAGCAGGTACAACAGCGCATGGTTGATGGCGTTGGGGATCAGCATCACGAACAGGCCGCCGTGGGGGGCCATGAGCTTGCAGCCGAAGTACATCGACAGCGCACCGGTCAGCGCGCCGCCAGCGATGCTGGCCGGGATCACCCGCAGCGGGTCCTTGGCCGCGAACGGAATCGCGCCTTCGGAAATGAAGCACAGCCCCAGCACCAGCGCGGCTTTACCGGCCTCGCGCTCGGTCTGGGCGAATTTTCGCCGGGCGATGAAGGTGGCGATGCCCAGGCCAATCGGCGGCACCATGCCAGCGGCCATGGTCGCGGCCATCGGTGCATAACTCTGGGAAGCCAGCAGCCCCACCGAAAACGCGTAGGCGGCCTTGTTGATCGGCCCACCGAGGTCGACGCACATCATCGCCCCCAGCAGCACACCCAGCAGGATCGCATTGGTGGTGCCCATGCTGTCGAGGAAATGGGTCAGGCCTTCGAGCATGCCCGCCACCGGTTTGCCGACGATGTAGATCATCACCAGGCCGGTGACCAGGCTCGCCAGCAGCGGGATGATCAGGATCGGCTTGAGCGCTTCCAGGCTCTGGGGCAGGCGCGCGTAGCGGTTGATCGCCTTGGCCACGTAACCGGCCAGGAAACCGGCGATGATCCCGCCAATGAAGCCGGCGCCCAGCGTGCTCGCCAACATCCCGCCGATCATCCCCGGCGCCAGGCCCGGACGGTCGGCGATGGAATAGGCGATGTAGCCGGCCAGCAGCGGCACCATCAATTTGAACGCGGTGTCGCCGCCGATCTGCATCAGCGCGGCCGCCAGCGTGCCGGGTTCCTTGAAGGCGGTGATGCCGAATACAAACGACAAGGCGATCAACAGACCGCCGGCCACCACCATCGGCAGCATGAACGACACGCCCGTCAGCAGGTGCTTGTAGACACCAGTCTTCTCCGACTTGGCCGGGGCGCTGGCACCGCTCGACGCGCTTTCCTGACGACCTTCGACCAGCGCTTTGTTCAGCGTCGCTTCGGCCTGTTTCAAGGCGATGCCCGTGCTGCAGCGGTAGATCTTCTTGCCGGCAAAACGCTCGGTGGCGACTTCGATGTCAGTCGCCAGCAGCACCACGTCCGCCTCGGCGATGGCCTCGGCGCTCAACGGATTGCGCGCCCCCACCGAACCCTGGGTTTCCACTTGCAGCTCGTAGCCGAGCTTCTTCGCCGCCTGCTGCAATGCTTCGGCGGCCATGAAGGTATGGGCAACACCCGTTGGGCATGCGGTGATGGCAACCAGGCGCGGCGCACGCTCGGTCGACACCGCGGGGGCCTCCTCCACGACATCCGAGGCGAGCAGAACCTCGGCCTCTTCGGCGCCGCGGCGCAGCACCGAATCGACGTCTTGCAGGGCCAGGGCCGGGGTGCTGCGGAACAGGCGTTTGCCAACGAACCGCGACATGTCCACCGGGCCGCTGGCAACCAGCAAGACCCACTCGGCCGCTTCGAGGGTCGCCGCCGACAACTGGCGTTCCGGGTGGGCCGCGTCGTGGACTTCAACACTGGTGCTCCAACCCTGGCGCTGCGCCGCGGCGTCCAGCAGGCGGGCGCACAACACACTGGTGACCATGCCGTTGGGGCAGGCCGTCACAATGGCTAGTTTCATTCTTGCTAACCCTCTTATTGTTCTGTCAGGGGGCGCACGCGCACGCCCTGTTCAAGCGACGCCAGCAACGCGGTGTCGTGGATGCCAAAACCGATCTGCGTGACCGCCATGGCGGCGATGGCCGTGGCGGTGCGCAACGTCTGTTCCGGGGTGTCGGCGCTGAGCAGGCCGTGCAGCATGCCCGCCAGCAGCGAATCCCCGGCGCCCACAGTGCTGGCGACGCTGACCTTGGGTGGCGAGGCATGCAGCGCCGCACCGACACTGAACCAGTTCACGCCATCGGCGCCGTGGGAAATCACCACATGTTCGACGCCCTGGGCATGCAGGCGCTGCGCCGCTTGCGCCTGGGCCGCTTCGCTCACCACCTCGCAACCCAGCGCGTCGGCCAGCTCCTCGGTGTTGGGCTTGATCAGCCACGGCCCCGCCGCCAGGGCGACGCGCAAGGCTTCGCCACTGGTGTCGAGGGCTACGTTCAGGCCGAGTGTTTTCAAGCGCGTGATCAAGGCCTGCAACCACTGCGGGCTGACGCCCCGAGGCAAGCTGCCCGCTACCACAACCACGTCGTGACCAGGGGCGATTTGCTCAAGGCGCGCCAGCAAGGCGTGCTGTGCGGCGTCATCAACCACCGGGCCCGGGCCGTTGAGGTCAGTGATGCGGCCGTCCTGCTCAGCCAGTTTGATATTGCTGCGAGTTTCACCGGGAACGCGGATAAAAGCATCGACAAAACCACGCTGGGCAAACAGCGTCTCGAATACCTGGGCATTGTCTTCGCCCAGAAAACCACTGACCGTCAGCGTATGGCCGAGATCGGCCAACACCTGGGCCACGTTCACGCCCTTGCCGGCGGCGTGGGCGTGCATGCCGTCGCTGCGGTTGACCTGGCCCGGCTCCAGGCGCGCCAACTCCACCGTGAGGTCGAGCGCCGGGTTGAGGGTCAGGGTAAGAATCTTCGCCATTACAGCGCCTCCACTAATGCGCGCACGTCATCGGCGCTGCCCACGGCCAAGGCCTCTTGGGCCAGGGTTTGTACTTGTGCCAGGCTCAATTCGCGGACCCGCGCCTTGACCTCGGCAATGCTGCGGGCCGAGACACTCAGTTCGTCCACGCCCAGGCCCACCAGCACCGGCACCGCCAGTGGGTCGGCCGCCAGTTCGCCACACACACCGACCCATTTGCCATGGGCATGGGCGGCGCGCACGGTGATGTCGATCAGTTGCAGCACCGCCGGGTGCAAGCCATCGGCCTGGGCCGAAAGGGTCGGGTGACCACGGTCGATCGCCAGGGTGTATTGCGTCAGGTCGTTGGTGCCGACGCTGAAGAAGTCGACTTCCTTGGCGAGCACCGGCGCGAGCAACGCGGCGGACGGTACTTCGATCATGATCCCCAGTTGCAGGTCTGCCACGGGAATTTCCCGGCGCAGGCGCTCGGTCATGTCCCGGGCCTGGCGCCACTCATCGACACTGCCCACCATCGGGAACATGATCCGCAACGGACGGTTGTCCGCCGAGCGCAACAGGGCACGCAGTTGTGCTTCCATGACCTGCGGACGCTGCAAGGTCAGGCGAATGCCACGCACGCCGAGGAACGGGTTTTCTTCTTTCGCGATCGGCCAGTACGGCAGCGGCTTGTCGCCGCCGACATCGAGGGTGCGCACCACCAGCGGTCGACCGGCCAGGCCGTCGAGCACCTTGCGGTATTCGGCTTCCTGGGTCGCTTCGTCCGGCGCCTGGGTGTGGGCCATGAAAATCAGTTCGGTGCGCAACAGGCCAATGCCTTCGGCACCCTGCTCCACCGCGCTGGCGACGCCGGCGCTTTCGCCAATGTTGGCAAACACTTCCACGGCATGACCGTCACGGGTCACCGCCGGTTCGTGGCGCTGCTCGGCGGCGACCTTGAGGCGCTGCTCGCGGGTATCGCGCTCTTCAGCAGCCCGTTGCAAAGTGACGGCGTCAGGGTCCACGTGCAGGCGACCGCGCTGGCCATCCAGCAACAAGGACGTGCCCGGCGCCAGCAGCAACACCGCCTCACCGGCGCCCACCAGCGCCGGAATGCCCAGGGCCCGAGCGACAATGGCGCTGTGGGCGGTGGCGCCGCCACGGGCGGTGAGAATCCCCGCCACCCGCGTCGGGTCCAGGCGGGCCACGTCGGACGGACCGACTTCGTCCATCACCAGGATGTAGGGTTGATCGGGTTCGTTCGGGGTTTCGACGCCGCACAGTTGCGCCAGCACACGACGGCCGACATCTCGCAGATCGGCGGCACGTTCGGCCAGCAAGGCGTCCTGCAAGGCTTCCTGTTCTTTCGCGGCGGCTTCAACCACCCCCATCCACGCCGCTTGCGCACTCTCGCCCAGCTTCAAGCGAGTGTCGACTTCGTCGCTCAGTTCCGGGTCGTCGAGCATTTCCTGGTGGGTGATGAAGATTTCGCGGATGGCCTTGGCCTTGGCGCGTTCAATCAGGCCTTGGATATCGCGGCGCACCTGGCTCAAGGCGTTTTGCAGGCGCTCGCGCTCGATGGCCGCCGATTCACCGCGCAACGGGTAGTCGATAGCCTGCAATACCTGGATGTGGGCCGGGCCGATGGCGATGCCCGGGGCGGCAGCGACGGCCTGGATCAGGCTGCCAGATTCGGGCGCCAACACGACAGTCGCCACTTCGGCCATCACGGTTTCC
This sequence comes from Pseudomonas sp. KB_12, assembly GCF_052114545.1. NCBI lineage: Bacteria > Pseudomonadati > Pseudomonadota > Gammaproteobacteria > Pseudomonadales > Pseudomonadaceae > Pseudomonas > Pseudomonas sp. KB_12. The sequence continues at coordinate 16,937 of NZ_JBFREY010000005.1, forward strand.
CGCGGCGCACTCGGTGGCGGCAGCGGTTCGACTTCTTCGCCAAGGCCTTCTTCGATGGCCGTCAACAGTGCCGGCAACGCATCGGCGGCAATGCTCGGTTCGGCGATGAACTCCAGGACCTGGCCGCGACGGGCGCCCAGGCTCAACAGCTTACTCAGACTCTTGGCCGACACGGCGCTGTCCTGGCCGTCGACGATACGCACGCGGATCTCGCCTTCGAAACTCTTCGCCAACTGAGCGAGGATTTTCGCCGGGCGTGCATGCAGGCCATGGGCATTGGCCAGGCCGATGCGCGCGCTGGGCCAATCGGCGGGCAATTCGCCGCCGAGCACTTCCAGCACCTTGCGGCTGCTGGTGGCGCGACCCAGTTCGTGGCCGCGGCCTTCGATCAGCAAGGCGCAGAGCCTTTCCAGCAAGGCCTGGTGAGCTTCGCCGAGGCTGGCGAGGCAGAACAGCCCGCTCAACGGTTGGCCCAGGTAACGGATGGGCTTGTCCGGCGTGACGAACGCCAGGCCCGGACGCTTGACGGTCTGTTCGCTGTGCAGCCACCACAAGCCATCGCCCAGGGGCAGCGCATCGACTTGCTGCAACACCCCGGCAAAGCCATTGCTCACGCAATCGGCTTGGCGCAACAGACGGGCGCCGCGCCATACCAGCTCTTCAAAATCGTCAGCCGACACACCGAGGCCGATCATCTGGGCATCCAGCGCCAGTTCCTGCGGCGCGCCTTGCAGCAGCTTCAGCAGCGCTTCGGCGGAACCGGCACGGCGCAAGGCCTGGCCCAGGTCAGTCTCGCCGAGGGCGCGGGTCAGCAGTTGCAGCAGGCGCAGGTGTTCGTCGGACTTGGCCGCGATACCGATCGCCAGGTAGACGATCTGGCCATCACCCCAATCCACACCCTCGGGAAATTGCAGCAGGCGCACACCGGTCGAATGAACCAGGTCGCGGGTCTGCGGGGTGCCGTGGGGGATGGCAATACCTTGGCCAAGAAAGGTCGAGCCCTGGGCTTCGCGAGCCTGCAAGCCGGCGAGGTAACCCTCAGCCACCAAGCCATCGGCCACCAGTTTGTCGGCGAGCAGTTGCAGTGCAGCGTCTTTATCCACAGCCGTCTGAGCCATGGATATCTGCTCTAGAGTGAGCTCGAGCATGCTTTCTCCTTTTTGGCGTCCGGTCGGCGCCAGGTATTGTTTTGAATGAATCAGCTTAGCGTTGCAGGATGATTTTTGGCGTGATCACGGCAGAAGGGCCAAAAATGCTGCTAGCCTTGAAAATACGCTTGCTGAAACGTTTAATCTAGAAAGATTGGCACGTTACTCGATAATCTCTCATCCTTGAAGTGCAACTTGTCGTAAGCGCTTGGACGGTGACCGTCGGCTTGAATCGGGTAGGATGGCCCTTATCGTCGGGGCTAACTCGAAAAAACAAGGAAAACCGGGTTGAAACTCAGTGATATTGCCCAACTGGCCGGTGTGTCCGTGACCACCGCCAGCTATGTCATCAACGGCAAGGCCGAACAGCAACGCATCAGCAGCGCCACCGTCGAACGGGTGCGAGCGGTGGTCCAGGAACACGGCTTCACGCCCAATCCCCAGGCCGCCGGGCTGCGCAGTCGCCACACCCGTACCCTGGGCTTCATCCTGCCTGACCTGGAAAACCCCAGTTACGCACGCATCGCCAAGCTGCTGGAGCAAGGGGCACGGGCGCGAGGCTATCAGCTGCTGATCGCCAGTTCCGACGACGCACCTGACAGCGAACGGCAACTGTTGCAGTTGTTCCGCGCCCGGCGCTGCGATGCACTGATCGTCGCCAGTTGCCTGCCGGCCGGCGACGACAGCTACCTGCAGTTGCAGGCCAAGGGCATTCCGATCATCGCCATCGACCGGGTGATGGAGCCGGCGCATTTCTGCTCGGTGATCAGCGACGACCGCCAGGCCAGCCTGCAACTGACGCGCAGCCTGTTGGAGACCCACCCTCGGCAAATCGCGCTGATCAGCGCCCGTCCCGAGTTGAGCATCAGCCAGGAACGGACCGCCGGCTTTCGCGAGGCCTTGGCCGGGTTCGAGGGCCAGGTATTGATCGAGCATGGCGAGTCGTTCAGCCGTGAATGCGGCCGCCAGTTGATGGAGGAAATGCTCGCGCGCCTGGGACATCTGCCCGATGCGCTGATCACCACGTCCTACGTGCTGCTGCAAGGGGTGTTCGACGCCCTGCACGATTTCCCGCTCAAGTCGCGGCCGTTGCGCCTGGGCACGTTTGGTGACACGCAGTTGCTGGACTTCCTGCCGCTGCCGGTCAATGCCATGTCCCAGCAGCACCAACTGATCGCCGACAAAGCCCTGGAACTGGCCCTGGCGGCCATCGAAAACGATGACTACCAACCAGGCGTGCAGGCCATCGCGCGGACGTTCAAGCAGCGTATTCACCAGGGCTGAAGCTTTTTCAGGATTGATGCATGGAGTTGATCGATACCCACACCCACCTGGATTTTCCGGATTTTGACGCGGACCGCCCGGCACTGCTGGCCGAAAGCCGCGCCGCGGGCGTGCGGCAAATGGTGGTACTGGGCGTTTACCGGGACAACTGGCAGCGGGTCTGGGACCTGGTGCAAAGCGACCCGGACCTGCATGCCGCACTGGGCCTGCACCCGGTGTATCTCGATCAGCACCGACCCGACGACGTGGCGCTACTGCGCGAGTGGCTGAGCCGCCTGGCCGGACACCGGCAATTATGTGCCGTGGGGGAAATCGGCCTGGATTACTACATCCCCACCCTGGACCGCGAACGCCAGCAGGCGCTGTTTGAAGCACAGTTGCAACTGGCGGTGGAGTTCGAACTGCCAGCGCTGATCCATGTGCGCCGCAGCCATGCCGACGTGATCGCGACGCTCAAGCCCATGGGCTCCAAACGCGCAGGGATCATTCACGCCTTCGCCGGCAGTTTCGAAGAGGCCCGCGAGTACATCAAGCTCGGCTTCAAACTCGGCCTGGGCGGTGCCGCGACCTGGCCCCAGGCCTTGCGCATGCACCGGGTGCTGGCGCAATTGCCGCTGGACGCGGTGGTGCTGGAAACCGACTCCCCGGACATGGCCCCGGCGATGTTCCCCGGCCAACGTAACAGCCCGGCGCATTTGCCGGCGATTTGTGAGGCGCTGGCCGGGATCATGGGTATCAGCCCAGAACGCTTGGCCGAGGCCAGTACCCGCAACACCCGCGAACTGTTCAACTGGTGATCCCTTGTGGGAGCGAGCTTGCTCGCGATAGCGTTCCATCAGTCGACAAATAGGTTGCCTGACAAACCGCTATCGCGAGCAAGCTCGCTCCCACATTGGGTCGGTGGTGGACCTTAAAAATCACACCCGAAACGCATTGATCAACTGCTTGAGCTGCACCACCTGGGCGGACAGTTCGCGGCTGGCGTCTTCGGTCTGGTGGGCGCCTTCGGCGGTGCGTTCGCCGGCGCGGTTGATCTCGACGATGTTCTGGTCGATGTCATGGGCCACCGCCGTCTGCTGCTCTACCGCGGCGGCGATCTGCTGGTTCTGGTCGACGATCATGCCGACGGCACCGAGGATATTTTCCAGGGCCTGCTGGACCTTTTCCGATTGGCTGACCGTACCGCTGGCCATCTCATGGCTGGTGCCCATCGCCTTGACCGCCGCGCCGACACCACCGTGCAGGCGGGTGATCATCGCTTCGATTTCTTCGGTCGATTGCTGGGTTCGCTTGGCCAGGGTCCGCACCTCGTCGGCCACCACCGCAAAGCCGCGCCCCTGCTCACCGGCCCGGGCTGCTTCGATGGCGGCGTTGAGGGCGAGCAGGTTGGTCTGCTCGGCGATGCTCTTGATCACATCCAGCACGCGACTGATGGCCTGGCTGTCGGTCGCCAGTTGATTGATCACCTGCACCGACTGATCGATCTCACTGGCCAAGCGGGCGATGCTGCCCTGCTGGGATTCCACCAGCCCGCGCCCGCTGAGGGTCTCGTCGTTCACGCTGTGGGCACTGCTCACCGCCGCAGCGGCACTGCGAGCCACTTCCTGAGCCGTGGCCGACATCTGGTTCATAGCCGTGGCCACCAGTTCGATCTGGCTGCGCTGGCCGGCGACGGCCTGGTTGCTCTGGGCCGATACCGTTTCCACCTGCCCGGCCTGGCGTTCGACTTCGGCAACGGTGCGGCCGACCTGTTCGATCAGGTCATGGATCTTCGCCACCGTACCGTTGAACACTTCACCCAATTCGCCCAGCTCATCCTTGCTGCGAGCAACAAAATTGACCGTCATGTCGCCCGCCGCCACCTTGTCCATCATCTGCCCCAGGTGTTGGAGCGTGGTGCGGGTCGAGGCGTAGAAACCGGCGTACAGGTAAAAAATCAACAGGAACACCAGCACCAGCGCCACGGCTTGCAGCACCATGTGGCTGCGGTTCTGCTCCAGACGCTGCTGCAACTGCACACCAAGAAAGCCCTGGGTCGCCTCGTTCAGCCGGTAGGTCTGCTCCATCAGGCCGCTGACGTGCTCATAAAACGCTGGCCATGGCGCATCGAGCGTGTCGGCCATCACCACCTGCTCTTCAATCAGTTCACTGGCCTTCTTGAGGGTGCCCTTGCTGCCATTGGCCTGATCGGCAAGGGCCTGCCCGGCGGCCTTGCTGGAACCCAAGGCATCCTGCAGTTTCAAGTCATATTCACCCTGGAGCTTTTCGATCTGCGCCAGCAACTCGTCGAAGCGGGTGCTCGACGCCGAATTGAGAAACCCCAGCCCCAACGAGGACGCGCCCAGCGCCCGGCCCTCACCAAGAATCTGGGTGACCTTGGGGGTCGTGCCGATGATCAATTCGCTGAGCTGACGGATGTCGCTCTGGTTGTCGCGACTCAGCCCCGCCTGGCTGGCGATGATCTGGCTGAACATCTGGGCGTTGTTGAGCAACTTGCCGATCAGCGCACTTTTGCTCTGCAGGGAGCTTTCGGCCTGCTGGGTCTTGAAAGCACCGATCATCTCGTCGCGCTTGGCCTCGAAGGCACTGACCTGCTCGGGCTCGATGACTACGGGGGTCATGCCTTGCAGCCGCGCGAGGACCTGTTGTTCCAGGCTGCCGATCTTCGCCTCGACATCACCGGCCTTGCCGGACTGGCCCAGGCTGGCGTTGATCTGCACCAGGTTATTGAGGGTTTCCAGGTCCCGACGCAGGACCAGGCTGCTGCCCAACAGGTCGAGGCTTTGCAGCTCCATTTGCGTGCCCTGGAATTCCCGATAGGAATCGCGCACCAGAAAGAAGTTGGTCACCAGCATTGGCAGCAGGAACAGCACGCTGATCAGGCTGAACTTCATGCCGAAGCTCAGGCGGTTCATCAGCGCGACGGCGGGCCAGAGCAAACTCTTCACAAGGAAGTCTCCCGGTAGTGTTCTTATTGTTATGAGCTCGCGCACGGAGACAGCAGAAAGCCACTATTCGGGCGCTGCTGTTGTATAGCCTAAATTGGCGGGGAGATTTGTAACTTAAGGTTAACGGTGTAGGAGCTGTGTAGGAGCTGTGTAGGAGCTGTGTAGGAGCTGTCGAGTGCAACGAGGCTGCGATCTTTCCCCAGACACTTGAATCTCAAGCGAAAAATCAGAAGATCAAAAGATCAAAAGATCGCAGGCTTCGCCAGCTCCTACAGAGCCGAGCGGGAGCAAGCTCCCTCGCCACAAAAGCGCCTGGCCACAACCTTGCTTACGTTGATCAGGCCAACACCGTCCACAACGCAAAACCGGCATACCAGAGTACCGCCGCACGCAGCAGCAATTCCCAGAGACGGTCCAGGCTGTTGATGCCGTCCGGTCCGGCGACGGGCCGGGGGATCTCGCCTGCCACCAGGCCGACCTTGTCGATAAGGTCGGCGGCGCTGATGTTCCAGTTCAGCAGCTCATGCAGCATGACCCGGCTGACCGCGACGAAATTGCCCACCAGGGCGAAGCTCGCCGCCAGCAACCGCACCGGCACCCAATCGAAGGCATGGCGCATTTGCGCGGCCCGCTCGGCCACGCCGGGGTTCTGGCTGTGCTCGGCAGCCAGCGCCAGCAGCCGATAACTCAGGGCGGCGACCGGGCCCAACACGAAGTACCAGAAAATCACCGCAAAGAAGCTCTGGTAGGCCTGCCACAACAAATGCCCCTGGACCCGCTCCAGCAACTGCTCACCGTCATTGGCTTCAATGTCCAGGTCGCGCTTGGCGACATGGGCCGCCGCTTGCAGGTCTTCCCGACGCCACGCGTCGCGAAACGGCCCGAGGCCGGCCAGCAGATCACCGCGCCCCAGGCTGTAGATCACCACCAGCAAATGCACCGGCAGCGCCAACAGACCGTAGGCCACCGGCTCCAGCACCCACAGCAGCAACGCCAGCAGCGCCACGGGCAGTAAAACCAGCACCGTCAGCACCAGCCAGGGCCGGTTGACCCAACGTGGGCTCGCCTCGAGCTTGTTCAGCTCATGCAGCCAACCGCCGTCGCGCTGGACCCGCTGGCGCAAGGCCGAGAACTTCTCGATCCAGACGGCCAGCAGCAACACCAGAAAACTCATTGTCCTTCCCCTTCTGTCAGGGCCGCGCGATAGCGCACCCAGTCGAATGCCGGCCCCGGATCGGTCTTGCGCCCCGGTGCGATGTCGCTGTGCCCGCAGATACGCTGCACAGTGATCGCCCTGAACGCCGCTTGCAACTGCCGGGTCAGGTCCACCAGTGCGACATATTGCGCGTCGGTGAACGGCAGATCATCCGTGCCCTCAAGCTCGATGCCCAGGGAAAAATCATTACAGGTCTCACGCCCCTCGAAGCACGAGACACCCGCATGCCAGGCGCGATCCAGACAAGAGACAAACTGGGTCACGGTACCGTCACGCTCGATCAGAAAATGCGCGGAGACGCGCAGGTCGGCGATACCGGCAAAGTAGGGATGTTCCGTGACATCCAGACGATTCTGGAAGAATTCCTGCACCTTGCCCGTGGCGAATTGTGCCGGTGGCAGGCTGATGTTGTGGATCACCAGCAGGGAGATTTCGCCTTCGGGGCGCGCATTGAAGTTGGGCGATGGGCAATGACGCACCCCCTCGCACCAACCGCTCGCGGAGTCCAACTGCATACAGGTTCCTTCGATGACGACGGTGAATGCCGCCAGTATGCCGTGATCGGACCGGGCTGCGCGATCACTTGCCGCGATTGAGCTGGCGCAGATTGCCCAGCACCGACTCCAGCGCGCGGTCGAACAACAGGGTGTCGTCCAACAGCCGCGCCGCGCCACGGCGAAACTCCAGGGCCAGGCTGGTGCGGCTGTGCTCCAATACCTTGAGGCCGGTGCGATTGACGAAGACGTATTTGCCGGTGGCCTCGATGATCGCCGCCAGCTTGCAACGCAGGGTGTTGTCATCGTCTTCCTGGAACTCGACCCAGCTTCCCAGGTGCAACTGGCCGACCTGCAGCAGGCCCACGTCATCGGCCGGCAAATGCACCGCCACACTCTCCCCCGCCGATTTTTGCGGGGCACGTAGGACGATTTTTTCCAGCACCTCGACCATGGCCGGCGAATCGACCGACTGGGCCTGCTCCGTTGCCTGGCCCATGCCCTCGAGCGCCTGCACATGCAGGGCTTCCAGCTCACTGAAAAACTCGCTGGTGGCGAACGGGTCGAACGCCGAGCGACTCAAGCCTTCACGCAGGGCCTTGAGCAGTTCGGGCACTATCGCCAGCAAACGCAGGCCGGCATCGGGTTCATCATGAGGCTGGACGCTCCAGATCAATTGCTCCAGGGTCAAGACGTCGGCCTGCCATTCGGCGGAATACTTGCCATGCTTGAAGCAGGTCAGCAGCAACACTTGGCTCCAGGCGTGTTGCACGAACTCCACCACAGCTTGTGGCAGGACTTTGCCCAACATCACCTGGTTCAGCGCCCCTTCGACGCGCTGGCGCGCCAGTTCGGCCTTGGCCCGGCCCTCTTCGGCATCGCGGATGCGCTGTTCGAGCAACTCACTGCGGCGCCGCTCGTCACCGGTGAAGGCCAGGAAGTCGGCCAGCAGTTCGGAGAAAATCGCCGGGTCATCGACAAAGTCATTCAATAAGCGCTGCACCACCTGCTCGATCCGCAGGTAGAGGCTGTCGCGCTGATGATCGTCGCAATCACCCCAACCCATGGCCGCAGCCGCGATTTCGTTAAGCAGTCGCCGGGCCGGATGATTGCCACGGCTGAAGAAACTCTTGTCCTGCACCGCGACCTTGAGCATCGGGATTTGCAGGCGGCCGATCAGGGCCTTGAAGGAGTCTGGCAGGTTGTGATCGTCGAGGATGAATTCGAACATCATCGAGATCAGGTTGATCACGTCTTCATCGGCGCCTTCGACCACCCGGGACTTGCCACTGCGCACGCTGACCCGGGTCAACAGTTGTTCGAGCTGACTACGCAAATCGAACTCGTCGTGAACGGCAGGTGCCGGCACGTATTGCTGCAAATGAGAGAGCAGCCGCAGCAGGTCACGGGTAGAAATCGGCTGGAGCGGCACGCTGGGCTCCAGGGTCGGCGCCACAGTGCCACGCACCTGCATCAACAGTTTCTGCAAGGCGGCGAACACTTCCTGCACACTGTCATCAACCTCGGCATCGCTGGCCTTGGCAGCCATCTCGGCGTCGGGCCTGGGGTTATCCTCGGTGCGATCCGACGCCCGGCGCGCCAGCGTAACCTTGAGCTCTGGCAGGATGCCTGTGGCGGCCAGCAACTGGTTGGCCTCGGTATAGAGTTGGTCGCAATCGCTGAGCACATAACGCTCGAACAGCTTGAGCAGGATCAGCTTGACCTTGATGCCCACGCCCAGGTTGCGCCCGGCCTGCAGGAACTTCTCGCACAGCAATGCCGGGCTCAGGGGATTGTGCTGATTGGCCAGCGGTCGGCCCAGCAGCACACTGAGCCGGGCCGTCAGTTGTTCCAGCGACACGCCATCGCGCCTGAGCACCCGAGTGACCATTGCCTCGACCGCCAGATGCCGCTCCAGGTCGTCCTGGGAGCGCTGGATCTGGCTGTCTGGCGCCAGGTTCGGCGCCAGGCTGGCGTGGGTCAGGTCGTATTGGGCGAGGCTGAAGAAGGTCTCGAAAAACTGCTCGATGAATTCACGTTCGATGCTTTTACGCTTCAGGCGCAGGTCCCGCATGGCCTCGAAGTACAGGTTCTGCTCGACGTCGTCGCGCGCCCGGTCGGCCATTTCAAACAAGGTGTCGTCGGCGTTATCGAACAGCCCCTGCAAGCCCAGGCGCAACTGCTGGGCAGCCTTGTCGCGAACCTGAAGCAGAATCACAGGCAGGCGGGCGAGCGGCGAGGGGCTCGCCTGATCGGTAGCGACCTTGTGCAAAGGCACTACATTCCCGTCGTTGTGCATCCTGGCCTCCTGAAACGGCTTTCTGCGGCTCGCGACGTCAAAGCTATGACGTCAATCGAAAGGCGGATTATCGGGTAAAACAGCCCTGTCGTACCAGCACACTCTGTGATCCATCTCGAAATACGGCGCAATAAGTGACCTGGGAAATGAGGAAATGTTGCGAGGACGCGACCAAATACAGGTTTCGACACCCTATAATCAGGCCACTTTGTTTGTGGAGCCCGTTATGCCGAATCTACGTCTCGCCGATCTGACCGCCGAAATCGAAGCCAACGTGCGCCGTGCGTTGCTTGAAGACATCGGCAGCGGCGACATCACCGCGCAACTGATCCCCGCCGAACGCCTGGCCAAGGCCACCATCATTACCCGCGACGCGGCGATCATCAGTGGCACGGCCTGGGTCGATGCCGTGTTCCGGCAACTGGACCCGCGTGTCGCGGTGCATTGGCAAGTGCGCGACGGCGACCGGGTCAAACCCGATCAGGTGCTGTTCCACCTGGAAGGCCCGGCCCGCTCGCTGCTGACCGGCGAACGCAGTGCGCTGAACTTCCTGCAAATGCTTTCCGGCGTTGCCACGCGGGCCCGTTACCTGGCCGACTTTGTCGCCGGTACCCAGGTCAAGCTGCTGGACACCCGCAAGACCCTGCCCGGGTTGCGCCTGGCCCAGAAGTACGCGGTCACCTGCGGTGGCTGCCATAACCACCGCATCGGCCTGTACGATGCCTTCCTGATCAAGGAAAACCACATCGCCGCCTGCGGCGGGATCGCCCAGGCCATCGCCGCCGCCCACAAGATCGCACCGGGCAAACCGGTGGAAGTCGAAGTGGAAAGCCTGGCGGAATTGAAAGAAGCGCTGGCGGCCGACGCCGACATCATCATGCTCGACGAACTGAGCCTGGACGACATGCGTGAAGCCGTACGCCTCAATGGCGGCAAGGCGAAACTGGAAGCCAGCGGCGGGATCAACGAAAGCACGTTGCGTCCGATTGCCGAGACTGGGGTGGACTACATCTCGATCGGCGCGATGACCAAGGATGTGAAGGCAGTGGATCTGTCGATGCGCTTGAGCCTCTGACAATAAAAAACGCCAGCCTTGAAGGCTGGCGTTTTTTTCAGACCACCAGATTGTTCATCTCGCAGTACTCATCCCATTCCACACCCAGCACCTCGGCCGCTTCCTTGTGCAACGCAAGGCGCTGCGCCTCGAATTCTTCAGGTGGGCTGGTGTACTTGAGCGTCAACTCCCAAGGCTGCAGGCCCTGGGCTTCGGCCTCGTCCTCGAACGCCCATTGGATCTGGTCTTTTTGATCATCGGCAGACAAGTCCTTGATCTCTTCCAGCAACTGGGGCGCATCCAACACGTACTTCTTCAGCGCTTCTTCGTGCCTGGCTTCCTGGGTCAATTCTTTAACAGTCATGGCGTTCTCGTTGATCTGGGGAATGGAAGATGGATCTGGATCATCAAGGATCTCTCTGACGCAAAAAACCGTGTGAAGCCCGGTTTATCTGGCCTTCAGAACCATTCGGGGATCATCTGAAAACTAAGGTGTTTGCATTTTGGGACAAGGGAATCCTAACAGAGACGCAAGCCAGTGCAACAACCGGAATCAAATGGAGGAGCGAGGTATGTGCGCGGTTACAGTTTCCCGGTTCCATGCGCGGAATTCGCCCTTTATAAATTTCCACCTTCATCATTCAGGTTTCGACGAACAGAATCCTTCACATTGACCGTCCAAGGACATGCAACTATATTCAGTTGCAAGAAAAGGCATTCATGTCAAAGAATGAAAAACTTCTCGCAAAGCTACACAACGGGCAAAGCGCATTCACGTGGTCGGAGCTTGTCACCCTGTTATGTCGGCTTGGCTACTCCCCACTAGAAGGATCGGGCAGTAGGGTCAAATTCGACAATGGAGACCCGAGTGCAATGATCAACCTGCACAAGCCGCATCCCGGAAATGAGCTCAAGGCGTATATAAGACGCCAGATTATTGAGCAATTGAAAACAGGAGGCCTGATTCCATGAACTCCCAGCTGCAACACAAAGGCTATGTCGGCTCAATTGAAGCAAGCACCGAGGACAAGTGCCTATTTGGAAGGCTCCTATTCATCAGGGCGCTGGTGAGTTATGAGGGACAGACGGTGGCTGAGCTGGAAACGGCTTTTCGCGAAGCGGTAGATGATTATCTACAAACCTGTCAGCAGCTCGAGCAGAAGCCAGAAATTCCGTGCAAAGGATCGTTTAATGTTCGCATCGGTCATGATCTGCATTTAGCGGCCGCTTTGGCTGCAACTCGCCAAAATGTGTCGCTGAATGATCTAACACGCCAGGCTCTGAACGAATACCTACAACACCACGCATAAAAGGACTGGTGAAAGAACCTGGTGCCCGAGACAGGAATCGAACCTGCGACCTTCGCGTTACGAGTGCGCTGCTCTACCGACTGAGCTACACGGGCGGTGGCTAAACCTAGCATCGTCCCCTGTGGCCAGGCAACCCACGACACAGGGATTTTCACCACACAGCAAAACGCCCCGAACCAGTCGGGGCGTTTGCTTGTTCAGCGGTTAGGCTGCGGGGTGATTAAACGCCCGATGCCTTGGCTGCTGCGACGTCCTTGATGGACAGCTTGATACGGCCGCGGTTGTCCACGTCCAGTACCAGCACTTCCACTTCCTGGCCTTCTTTGAGGATGTCGGTCACTTTTTCGACGCGAGCATCGCTCAGCATGGAGATGTGAACCAGACCGTCCTTGCCCGGCAGGATGTTGACGAACGCGCCGAAGTCGACGATGCGCTCAACCTTGCCGACGTAGATCTTGCCGATCTCGGCTTCTGCGGTGATACCCAGGACGCGCTGGCGTGCTGCTTCTGCCGCTTCCTTGGTTTCGCCGAAGATCTTGATCGAACCGTCGTCTTCGATGTCGATCGAAGCCTTGGTTTCTTCGCAGATCGCACGGATGGTCGCGCCGCCTTTACCGATGACATCACGGATTTTGTCGGTGTCGATTTTCATCGCGATCATGGTCGGAGCGTTTTCCGACAGCTCGGTGCGGGACTGACCGATGATCTGGTTCATCTGACCGAGGATGTTCAGGCGCGCTTCCAGGGCCTGGCCCAGGGCGATTTCCATGATCTCTTCGGTGATGCCCTTGATCTTGATGTCCATCTGCAGTGCGGTGACGCCTTTGGCGGTACCGGCCACTTTGAAGTCCATGTCGCCCAGGTGGTCTTCGTCACCCAGGATGTCGGTCAGGACGGCGAATTTCTCGCCCTCTTTAACCAGACCCATGGCGATACCGGCAACCGGCGCCTTCATCGGCACACCGGCGTCCATCAGGGCCAGGGAAGCGCCGCAGACCGAAGCCATCGAGCTCGAACCGTTGGACTCGGTGATTTCCGATACCACGCGAATGGTGTACGGGAACACGTCAGCGGCAGGCAGCATGGCCTGGACCGAACGACGGGCCAGACGGCCGTGACCGATTTCGCGGCGACCGGCGCCACCCATGCGACCACACTCGCCCACCGAGAACGGAGGGAAGTTGTAGTGCAGCATGAACGGGTCTTTCTTTTCGCCTTCCAGGGTGTCCAGCAGTTGCGCGTCACGGGCGGTGCCCAGTGTTGCAACGACCAGCGCCTGGGTTTCGCCACGGGTGAACAGTGCCGAACCGTGGGTCTTTGGCAGAACGCCGACTTCGATGTTCAGCGGACGTACGGTACGGGTGTCGCGACCGTCGATACGTGGCTTGCCGTTGACGATGTTTTCGCGAACGGTGCGGTATTCGATTTCACCGAAAGCGGCTTTGACGTCGCTGGCCGATGGCTGGCCTTCTTCGCCGGACAGCTTGGCAACGACCTGGTCTTTCAGCTCGCCCAGGCGTGCATAACGGTCGGCCTTGACGGTGATGGTGTAGGCCTGGGAGATCGCTTCGCCGAACTCGGCACGGATCGCGCCCAGCAGCTCGGTGGCTTCGGCTTGCGGAGCCCAGGTCCAGGTTGGCTTGGCGGCTTCGGCGGCCAGTTCCTTGACGGCGTTGATCACCACCTGGAACTCGTCGTGGGCGAACAGCACCGCGCCCAGCATCTGGTCTTCGGTCAGCTCTTTGGCTTCGGATTCAACCATCAGCACGGCTTCGGAAGTACCGGCCACGACCATGTCCAGGCTCGAGGCTTTCAGTTGCTCGTAGGTCGGGTTCAGCAGGTAGCCGGTGCTTTCGTGGAACGCGACACGGGCAGCGCCGATCGGGCCATCGAAAGGAATACCGGAGATCGCCAGGGCAGCCGAGGTACCGATCATCGCAGCGATGTCCGGATCGGTTTTCTTGCTGGTGGACACGACGGTGCAGACAACCTGCACTTCGTTCATGAAGCCTTCTGGGAACAGCGGACGGATCGGACGGTCGATCAGTCGGGAAGTCAGGGTTTCTTTCTCGGAAGGACGGCCTTCGCGCTTGAAGAAACCGCCAGGGATCTTACCGGCAGCGTAAGTCTTTTCCTGGTAGTGAACAGACAGAGGGAAGAAGCCCTTGCCTGGATCGGCTTGCTTGGCACCGACAACGGTCACCAATACGCTGACGTCGTCGTCAACGGTGACCAGCACTGCGCCGGAGGCCTGACGGGCGATACGGCCAGTCTCGAGGGTAACGGTCGACTGACCGAACTGGAATTTTTTGATTACCGGGTTCACGGTGTCCTACCTTCTTTGTGGCTCTTGGGGAACTTGTCTTCTTGCGAAATTCTTGGGCAATGGCGGGAATCGGCCCGACGCCTGTCCAGGGTAAAACGTGTATCCAGATAAAACTTGAGGCTGGGAGCCTGCCATGCGCCAGCGGGAAACCCACTGACGTACGACAGACAACCAACCTCTAGCGCAATCGCTGATTAGCGACGCAGACCCAGGCGAGCGATCAGAGCGCTGTAACGGCTCACGTCCTTGCCTTTCAGGTAGTCCAGCAGCTTACGACGCTGGTTTACCATGCGGATCAGACCACGACGGGAGTGGTGATCTTTACCGTTGGCCTTGAAGTGACCTTGCAGTTTGTTGATGTTGTGGGTCAGCAGTGCAACTTGCACTTCTGGCGAACCAGTGTCACCAACAGCTTGCTGGTAGTCAGCTACGATTTGAGCTTTTTCTTGAACGTCGAGAGCCATGAGGCAATCCTTTTAGTCAGGAAACTGTTTCAAGGAAACAGCTTCAACAGGCCAGGGACAAATCCCTGTATCTATAAATGAGTAGTGACCGTGCCTGTTAACAGCCACACTCGCCAACCCGCTGTTACGCAGGCTGGTTCCGGTCATTCCGACCGAATCAGTCGACGCGGCGCAATGCGCCCGTCTTCGCTCACTTCACCGATACCGATGAAGCGGCCATTATGATCCTGCACCCGGACCATGCCGAACTTCGGCGCATCCGGGGCACGTACCGGCTGGCCGTTGAGCCAGTAGAACGCACTGTGTTCCGAGAACTGCAACAGCGGCCAATCCAGCAACCCGCTGTCCGATGGCATCAGGAAACGGTCGACCGCTTCGTTGCCGCCTTCGGCATGTACCGCTTCAAGCTCTTCCAGCGTGACCGTCTGGGCCAACGTGAAAGGCCCGGCCTGGGTCCGTCGCAATTCTGCCACGTACGCGCCACAGCCGAGCTGTTCACCAATATCCTCCACCAGGGTGCGGATATAGGTGCCCTTGGTGCAATCCACGGCCAGCCGGGCAGTATTACCGTCAAAGGCCAGCAATTCCAAGCGCGCAATAGTAACAGAACGCGGTTCACGCTCCACTACTTCGCCTGCACGAGCCAGTTTATACAGCGGCTGGCCATCACGCTTCAGAGCCGAGTACATCGGTGGTATCTGACTGATTTGCCCGCGAAATTTCGGCAAAACCGCTTCGATATCGGCCTGACCAACGGTCACCGGGCGCTCCAGCAAAACATCACCTTCGGCATCCGCCGTGGTGGTGGTCTTGCCCAGTTGCGCCAGGGTTTCATAACCCTTGTCGGAATCGAGCAGGTATTGGGAGAACTTGGTCGCCTCGCCAAAGCACAGCGGCAGCACGCCGGTGGCCAGCGGATCGAGGCTGCCGGTGTGCCCGGCCTTTTCGGCATTGAGCAGCCAGCGAACCTTCTGCAACGCCGCGTTGGAGGTGAACCCCAGCGGCTTGTCGAGCAGGATGATACCGCTGACGTTACGACGGATACGTTTGACCTGAGCCACCGATTACTCCTTGGTGTCTTCGGGTTCAGCCGCAACCGGGTGCTGACTGTCTTGCGCCACGGCGCGTTCGATCAGGGCCGACAGATGCGCACCACGCACGACGCTTTCGTCGTAGTGGAAGTGCAACTGTGGAACGCTGCGCAGCTTCATCTCCCGGGCCAACTGCATACGCAGGAAGCCGGCGGCCGAGTTGAGCACCTTGATGCTCTGGGCGATTTCTTCGGCGCTGTCCTGGCCCATCACGGTGATGAAAATCTTGGCGTGACCGACGTCACGGCTGACTTCCACTGCGGTAATGGTGACCAGGCCGACGCGCGGGTCTTTGACTTCGCGACGGATCAGTTGGGCCAGCTCACGCTGCATCTGATCGCCGATTCGTTGGGTACGGCTGTATTCTTTTGCCATGTCTTGTTACCTGTTACTGCCCCACGGTGAAACCCGCGAGGTCTGAAAGCGGCAAACGCCCGGCCTGGCAAAAGCCAGACCGGGCGTTGCGTTTAGAGTCCGCCAGCAAGGCAGCGCATGTTCATGCGGCTACCCGGCGCGGCTCTTGAAGTGCGCGAGTCAGAGGCTGCGAGCAACCTGGACCTTCTCGAAGACTTCGATCTTATCGCCGACCTTGACGTCGTTGTAGCTCTTGACGCCAATACCGCATTCCATGCCGGCACGTACTTCGGAAGCGTCATCCTTGAAGCGGCGCAGGGATTCCAGCTCGCCTTCGAAGATCACGATGTCTTCACGCAGTACGCGGATTGGACGGTTACGGTGAACAACACCCTCGATCACCATGCAGCCAGCGATCGCGCCAAACTTCGGCGAACGGAACACGTCACGCACTTCAGCGGTACCCAGGATGTTCTCGCGAACATCGCTGCCCAGCATACCGGTGAGGGCTTTCTTGACGTCTTCGATGATGTCGTAGATCACGTTGTAGTAACGCATATCCAGGCCTTCCTGCTCGACGATCTTGCGAGCGCCGGCATCGGCACGCACGTTGAAGCCGAACAGTACAGCGTTGGAGGCCAGTGCCAGGTTGGCGTCGGACTCGGTGATACCACCGACACCGCCACCGACAACACGCACTTGCACTTCGTCGTTACCCAGGCCGTTCAAGGCACCGTTCAACGCTTCCAGCGAACCACGGACATCGGACTTGAGGACGATGTTAAGCGTCTTCTTCTCTGCCTGGCCCATGTTCTCGAAGATATTTTCCAGCTTGCCGGCGTGAGCGCGAGCCAGTTTGACTTCGCGGAACTTGCCTTGACGGAACAGAGCCACTTCACGGGCTTTCTTCTCGTCCGACAGCACGCTCATCTCGTCGCCAGCGTCCGGGGTACCGTCCAGGCCGAGGATCTCGACAGGGATGGAAGGACCGGCTTCCTTGATTGGCTTGCCGTTCTCGTCGAGCATGGCACGTACACGGCCATAGTTCGAACCGACCAGCACCATGTCGCCTTGGCGCAGGGTACCGTCTTGAACCAGAACGGTAGCAACCGGACCACGACCTTTGTCGAGGCGCGATTCAACCACGACGCCTCGGCCAGGAGCCGAAGGAGTCGCTTTCAGTTCCAGAACTTCAGCTTGCAGCAGAACAGCTTCGAGCAACTCGTCCACACCAGTACCGACTTTCGCCGAAACCGATACGAACGGGGTGTCGCCGCCCCACTCTTCCGACGTCACGCCGTGAACCGACAGTTCGCTACGGATGCGATCGAGATCAGCGCCCGGCTTGTCGATTTTGTTCACTGCAACAACCAGTGGAACGCCGGCAGCCTTGGCGTGCTGGACCGCTTCAATGGTCTGCGGCATTACGCCGTCGTCCGCTGCAACGACCAGAATCACAATGTCAGTCGCCTTGGCACCACGAGCACGCATTGCGGTAAACGCGGCGTGACCCGGGGTATCGAGGAAAGTGACCATGCCGCGGTCAGTTTCAACGTGGTACGCACCGATGTGCTGGGTGATACCGCCGGCTTCGCCAGCAGCTACCTTGGCACGACGGATGTAGTCGAGCAGCGAAGTCTTACCATGGTCAACGTGGCCCATTACGGTCACGACTGGCGCACGGGAGAACGTCTCACCTTCAAACTTCAGGGATTCAGCCAGGGAGTCTTCCAGGGCGGTATCGCTGACCAGGGTCACTTTGTGGCCCAGTTCTTCGGCTACCAGTTGAGCAGTTTCCTGATCAAGCACCTGGTTGATGGTCGCTGGAGTACCCAGTTTGAACATGAACTTGATGATTTCAGCAGCCTTGACCGACATCTGATTGGCGAGATCGCCAACAGTGATGGTCTCGCCGATCTGCACATCACGCACGACAGGGCCGGTAGGGCTCTGGAAACCGTGGGCGTTGCGCTTCTTCAGCTTGGCCTTGCCGCGACCACCACGACGGAAGCCATCGCTTTCTTCGTCGGTAGTACGTGGGGCAACGCGTGGAGCAGGCGCTTTCTCTTTGACCGAGGCACGATGCGGAGCGTTTTTGCGCTCACCATCACCGCTACCACGACGACTGTTATCGTCGGCACGTGGCTTGTCCGGACGGCGCTGTTCGTTCTGCTTGTTGCGAACGTCAGCAGACGGTGCTGGAGCAGCGGCTACAACCGGTGCGCTTTCGCGTACTGGCTCGGCAACTGCAGCAGGCGCTGCAACGGCGTCGTTAGTAGCGGTTTGCGCAGCAGCAGGCTGGCGACGCGCTTCTTCTTCGGCGCGACGCTTGGCTTCTTCTTCAGCCTTCTGACGAGCAGCATTTTCTACTGCGCGACGTTCTTCCTGTTCGCGTTTGCGCTCGGCTTCGATTTCTTCCGGGCTGCGCTGTACGAAGACTTTCTTCTTGCGTACTTCAACGCTGATGCTTTTGCTACCGGCAACACGCAGGGTGCTGGTGGTTTTACGCTGCAGAGTGATCTTGCGCGGTTCTTCCACTTTCGCCTTGTGACTGCTCTTCAAGTGAGTCAGCAGGGACTGCTTCTCACTGTCGGTCACATGTTCCTCGGCGGCGGTGTGCGGCAGACCTGCCTCACGCATCTGCTGCAACAGGCGCTCTACCGGTGTTTTGACCTCATCGGCCAGTTGTTTCACCGTGACTTGCGTCATGCACTTCTCTCCTCAGGCCGCGCCTAATTACTCGAACCAGTGGGCTCGGGCGGCCATGATCAACTTGCCGGCACGATCATCGTCAATGCCGTCGATGTCGAGCAGATCGTCAATAGACTGCTCGGCCAGGTCTTCGCGGGTAATTACGCCGCGCACCGCCAGTTCCATCGCCAAATCCTTGTCCATACCCTCAAGCGAGAGCAGGTCTTCGGCCGGATGGGCGTCTGCCAGCTTTTCCTCAGTAGCGATGGCTTTGGTCAACAAACGATCCTTGGCCCGAGCGCGAAGCTCGTTGACGATCTCCTCGTCAAAGCCGTCGATGTTGAGCATTTCCTCCACCGGTACGTAGGCAATCTCTTCCAGGCTGGTAAAGCCTTCATCCACCAGCACCTGCGCCAGCTCTTCGTCGACTTCAAGCTCGTCGATGAAGTTGCGCAGGATGTCGCCGGTTTCAGCTTGCTGTTTAGCCTGGATGTCCGATTCGGTCATCACGTTCAGGGTCCAGCCAGTCAACTGGCTGGCCAGACGCACGTTCTGACCACCGCGACCGATGGCCTGAGCCAGATTGTCTGCGCCAACGGCGATGTCCATGGCGTGGGCATCTTCGTCGACGATAATTGCCGCCACTTCAGCAGGCGACATGGCATTGATCACGAACTGAGCAGGGTTGTCGTCCCACAGGACGATGTCCACACGCTCGCCGCCCAACTCGCCGGATACGGCCTGGACACGCGAACCACGCATGCCGATGCAGGCACCTTGCGGGTCAATGCGCTTGTCCTTGGAGCGGACCGCGATCTTGGCACGCGAACCCGGATCACGGGAGGCGGCCATTACTTCGATCAGGCCTTCGGCAATTTCCGGCACTTCGATGCGGAACAACTCGATCAGCATTTCCGGCGCGGTACGCGACAGGATCAGCTGCGGGCCGCGGTTCTCGGTGCGGATTTCCTTGAGCAGCGCACGCAAACGCACGCCGACCCGGAAAGTTTCGCGAGAGATGATGTCTTCGCGAGCCAGCAACGCTTCGGCGTTGTTGCCCAGGTCGACGATCACGTTGTCGCGGGTCACTTTTTTCACGGTGCCGGAGATGATTTCCCCCAGGCGCTCGCGATAAGCGTCGACGACTTGCGCGCGCTCGGCTTCGCGAACTTTCTGCACAATAACCTGCTTGGCAGTCTGTGCAGCGATGCGGCCGAACTCAATGGACTCGATTTTTTCTTCTACTACATCACCAACCTTGGCGCCCGGATGCGTTTCTGCAACCTTGCTCGGCCAGGTTTCGATAGCCGGATCATCCAGGTCGGCTTCCTCGACCACCGTCCAGCGACGGAAAGTCTCGTAGGCACCGGTGTGGCGATTGATTTCCACACGCAAATCAACTTCGTCTTCAAACCGCTTCTTGGTAGCAGTGGCCAGAGCCAGCTCCAGCGCTTCAAAAATAACGTTAGCCGGTACGCCCTTTTCATTGGATACCGACTCAACAACCAGCAGTACTTCTTTGCTCATCGTACGCCTCGCCTTTCGCAAGCCATTGGATCCGCGGGATCCGCAGTATCTGGCACGTATCAGTCAAAACTGGGAATAATGTTGGCCTTGTCGATCATATCGATCGGCAACAGGAACTCATGGTCATCTACCTGCACCACGACGTCCTGCTCTTCTACACCGCGCAGAAGGCCTTGGAAGTTGCGTCGACCTTCGAAAGGCGAGCGCAGCTTGATCTTCACTTGTTCACCGGCAAACGAAGCGAACTGTTCAAGTGTGAACAGGGGGCGCTCCATGCCAGGCGAGGAAACTTCAAGGGTGTATTCGGAGGTGATTGGGTCTTCAACATCCAATACACCGCTGATCTGACGGCTGACGATGGCGCAATCATCCACCAACACGCCGCCTTCCTTATCGATATAAACGCGCAACATTGAGTGGCGACCTTGAGCCGAAAACTCAATACCCCAGCATTCATAGCCAAGGGCCACGACCACCGGGGCCAACAAGGCCTGCAACTGTTCTAGCTTGCTCGACACCTGAACCCCCTCGTGCATGTTTGTGCATGCTGTGCAAATAAAAAAAAAATGGGCGAATCGCCCATCCCTGAAACGCCGTCGAACAGCGGCGTTGTAAAGTGTCCAGCTAACAAAAAGCCCCTTGGAAGGGGCCCCTGAAACTGGTTGCGGGAGCCGGATTTGAACCGACGACCTTCGGGTTATGAGCCCGACGAGCTACCAGACTGCTCCATCCCGCGACAAAGCTGGGGCGGAAGTATACGACCGATCCCTTACAGGGTCAATGTAACCCTTCCACCTACAAGAAAGCCCGCAATCGCGGGCTCTCCTGATAATTGGTACCGAGAAGGGGACTCGAACCCCTACACCCTATGGGCACAACCACCTCAAGGTTGCGTGTCTACCAATTCCACCACCTCGGCAATACAGCGTTTGAAACCTTCTTACTTCTGCTCTTGAGCTGGAGGTACGTCAGTCGCCGGGTTGGCCGACTTTTGCTCTTGAAGCACCGGGACATCATCAGAAGCCGGTTGTTGCTTTGGCGCTTCCAGTACCGCTGGGTTTGGCAAACCTACTTGAGTCAGCTCATGAGCTTTCTCTTTAGCAAAGTAACCTAACCCTAAGCTGGTCATGAAGAAACCGGCGGCAAGTATAGCAGTAAACTTACTAAGAAAGGTAGAGGAACCTTGGCTTCCGAACACAGTATTTGAAGCACCTGCACCGAAAGACGCACCAGCATCCGCACCTTTACCCTGCTGCAGCAATACGAGAGCAACTACGCCCAGTGCACCCAGCAGATGAAAAACGACTACGACTGTTTCCAGCATTTTCTCAGTTTCCCGCGGCGCGACAAATCGCACCGAACTCATCTGCATTCAGGGACGCTCCACCAATGAGCCCCCCATCGATATCCGGCATGCCGAACAGTTCGACCGCATTGGCCGCCTTCACGCTGCCGCCGTATAGAAGCCGCACACCTCGTGCCACTTCAGAATTCTCTGCCGCCAACTGCGCGCGGATGGCTGCGTGCACATCCTGCGCCTGTTGCGGCGAAGCAGTCAGCCCGGTACCAATAGCCCAAACTGGCTCGTAAGCAATGACTGCCTTTGCAAAAGCACCGACACCCAGGTCTTCGATGATGCTGCCCAGCTGACGCCCGACAACTTCAAGGGTCTTGCCAGCTTCACGCTGCTCGAGGGTTTCCCCTACGCACAACACCGGAATCAGACCGCAGGCCTGGGCCGCAGCAAACTTGCGGATCAAGGTCTTGTCCTGCTCACCCATGATCTGGCGACGCTCGGAGTGTCCGACCAGGACCAGGGAACAACCTGCATCCACCAACTGACTCGGCGCAATCTCGCCGGTCAGCGCACCTTGCATGGATTCCACCGCAGAGTTCTGCGCGCCGACCGAAATCGACTTACCTTTCAAGCCATCAATCACTTGATTGATATACAGGCAAGGCGGGAATACCGCGACATCAACACCGCTAGGCAAGGCCAGATGACGAAGGCCATTGATCAGCTCAGCGACGCTGGCGCGGGTACCGTGCATCTTCCAGTTACCAGCTACCATAGGGCGACGCATGCTGTACCTCGTCGGTCAAAGTGGGCGCAGATGTTACCCAACGGATTCATGACTGGCAAGCCGAATTCAGGCAGAAACTTCAGTAACAAGTTTTGCCAGCTCTTCGGCATAACCGCGAACTTGCGCTTCATCCTCTCCTTCGACCATGACGCGCACCAAAGGCTCTGTGCCGGACTTGCGCAACAACACGCGCCCACGCCCCGCCATCGCCTGCGTCACATGCTCACTGGCCTGCTTGACCTTCGCATGCTCGAGAGGATTCACACCGCCACCGAAACGCACGTTGATCAACACTTGCGGGCATTTGCGCAATGCCTGGCGCGACTGTGCGAGCCCTTCGCTACGCGCCTTGAGCGCCATCAGCACTTGCAGGGCTGCAATAATCGCATCACCTGTGGTGGTATGGTCGAAGCACACGATGTGGCCGGAGTTCTCGCCACCGATCACCCAGTTGCGCTCCAGCAGCTCCGAGATCACGTAGCGGTCACCCACGTTAGCCCGCACGAACGGGATATCCAGATCCGCCAGGGCCAGTTCAAGCCCCAGGTTGCTCATCAACGTACCGACCACGCCGCCCTGCAGTTTGCCGCGCCCATGCAGGTCACGGGCGATGATGAACAGCAATTCGTCACCATCGACAACCGTGCCGGTGTGATCGACCATCAGGACCCGATCACCGTCGCCATCGAAGGCAATCCCGAGATCGGCCTGCTCAGCCAGCACTGCAGCCTGCAACGCCTCGGTATGGGTGGAGCCACAGTTATGGTTGATGTTCAGGCCATTAGGCTGGGCGGAAAGCACCACCACCTCGGCGCCCAGCTCGCGAAAGACGCTCGGCGCAACTTTATAGGTTGCCCCGTGGGCGCAATCGACGACGATTTTCAGGCCGGAAAAACTGGTACCGGACGGCACACTGCCTTTGCAGAACTCGATGTAGCGACCCGACGCATCGTTGATCCGCGACACTTTGCCGATCTTGCTCGAC
Organism: Pseudomonas sp. KB_12; assembly: GCF_052114545.1. Taxonomy (NCBI): domain Bacteria; kingdom Pseudomonadati; phylum Pseudomonadota; class Gammaproteobacteria; order Pseudomonadales; family Pseudomonadaceae; genus Pseudomonas; species Pseudomonas sp. KB_12. The sequence continues at coordinate 40,212 of NZ_JBFREY010000005.1, forward strand.
TCAACCACAGTCATCGGCGTGTCCAGCAGCTCTTCGATCATCAGCTCGATATCATCCGGCAGCTTGGTACCCTGGCCGGAGAAGAACTTGATGCCGTTGTCATCATGAGGGTTGTGCGAGGCACTGATCACGATGCCTGCCTGGGCCTGGAACGTACGCGTCAGGTAGGCAATGGCTGGCGTCGGCATCGGGCCCAGCAACATCACATCGGCACCCGCCGATGTCAGGCCGGCTTCGAGTGCCGATTCGAACATGTAGCCGGAAATTCGCGTGTCCTTGCCGACCAGCACCTTGCACGCGCCCATTTTGCGGAACGCCATGCCGGCCGCCCAGCCGAGCTTGAGCATGAAATCAGGGGTAATAGGGTATTCGCCGACCCGACCACGAATACCGTCGGTGCCAAAGTATTTCTTGCTCATAAGTGCTCCGTCATTCTTATTCGGCTGAATCCACAGCTGCAATCATCCGCACGACATCCATCGTTTCGGCTACATCGTGCACGCGCAATATGCGCGCACCTTTGGCAAGGGCCAAGGCCGCAAGGGCGAGACCGCCATACAGACGCTCCCCCACCGGGCGGCCCAAGGCATTGCCTATCATGCTCTTTCGCGAGACCCCAACCAACAGGGGCCGCCCCAGGGCATGCAAGGCTTCCATATGTTTGAACAGGCTCAGGTTGTGAGCCAGGGTCTTGGCAAAGCCGAACCCGGGGTCAAGAATGATCCGCTCGACGGGAATGCCCGCGGCGACGCACCGATCCAGACGCTCCACCAGGAATTCACCTACCTCCCTGGTTACATCATCATAGTGCGGGTCATTCTGCATGGTCCCCGGCTCGCCGAGCATATGCATCAGGCACACCGGCAACCCGGTGGCCGCCGCCGCATCCAGGGCACCATCGCGCCGCAAGGACCGAACATCATTGATCAGGCCCGCCCCCAGTCGCGCAGTCTCACGCATGACCGCAGGCGTGGACGTATCGACCGAGATAATGACATCAAGTTCGCGATGGATGCGCTCGACAATCGGCGCCACTCGCTCCAGCTCTTCGGTAGGCGAGACCGCACGTGCGCCCGGCCGGGTCGATTCACCACCCACATCGATCAGCGTTGCGCCCGCGGCCACCATGGCCTCGGCATGCCGCAGCGCAGCATCGAGCTGGCTGAATCGACCACCATCGGAAAAGGAATCAGGCGTGACATTGAGAATGCCCATGACATGCGCATGGGCCAAATCAAGAACCCGGTTGCCGCAAGGCAACCGGGTCGAGGACTGAACAGAAGTCATTTCAAGCCTTAGACATCAGCGGCCGGACCGCCAATCGGTGTTTCCGGACGCTCACCCTGTACAGCCGGAGGTGTACCGGAGGTGCCAGTACCACCCGACCAGTCACGAGGCTCGCGAGGTACGCGACCCGCCATGATGTCGTCGATCTGCTCGGCATCGATGGTTTCGTACTTCATCAGGGCATCGGCCATGGCATCGAGTTTGTCACGGTTGTCCGTGAGAATCTGCCGGGCTGTGCCGTAGCACTGGTCGATGATGCTGCGCACTTCGGAGTCGATCAGCTTGGCCGTTTCGCCAGAGAAGCTTGCATGCTGGCCACCGCCACCACGACCGAGGAATACTTCCCCCTCTTCTTCGGCATACATCAGCGGCCCCAACTTCTCGGACAGGCCCCACTTGGTGACCATATTCCGGGCGATCTGACTTGCACGCATGATGTCGTTGGACGCGCCAGTGGTCACACCGTCGAAGCCCAGCGTCATCTCTTCAGCGATACGACCGCCGTACAACGAACAGATCTGGCTGATCAATGCACGCTTGGACAGACTGTAGCGATCCTCTTCCGGCAGGAACATGGTCACGCCCAGGGCACGACCACGCGGAATGATCGAGACCTTGTAGACCGGATCATGCTCAGGCACGACACGACCGACGATCGCGTGACCCGCCTCGTGATACGCAGTGTTCTGCTTTTCTTTCTCCGACATGACCATGGATTTGCGCTCTGCGCCCATCATGATCTTGTCCTTGGCCAGCTCGAATTCCTTCATTTCCACGACGCGCTTGCCGGTGCGAGCGGCGAACAGCGACGCCTCGTTGACCAGGTTAGCAAGGTCGGCACCGGAAAAGCCCGGCGTACCACGCGCGATGACCGCCGGAGCGACGTCGTCGCCCATTGGCACCTTGCGCATATGAACCTTGAGGATCTGCTCGCGGCCACGAATGTCCGGCAGCCCCACCACGACCTGGCGGTCGAAACGACCTGGACGCAGCAGCGCAGGGTCAAGTACGTCAGGACGGTTGGTGGCGGCAATCACGATGATGCCGTCGTTCATTTCGAAACCGTCCATCTCGACCAGCAACTGGTTGAGGGTCTGTTCACGTTCATCGTGACCGCCACCCATGCCGGCACCACGATGGCGACCGACGGCGTCGATTTCGTCGATGAAGATGATGCATGGCGCGTGTTTCTTGGCCTGCTCGAACATGTCGCGAACACGACTGGCGCCCACGCCGACGAACATCTCGACGAAGTCGGAACCGGAAATAGTGAAGAACGGCACCTTGGCTTCACCGGCAATCGCCTTGGCCAGCAAGGTTTTACCTGTACCTGGTGGGCCCACCATCAGTACGCCGCGCGGAATACGGCCGCCCAGACGCTGGAACTTGCCCGGATCACGCAGGAACTCGACCAGCTCGCCAACTTCTTCCTTGGCTTCGTCGCAACCCGCGACGTCGGCCAGGGTGGTTTTCACCTGGTCTTCGGAAAGCAGACGGGCCTTGCTCTTGCCAAAGCTCATCGGCCCGCCCTTGCCTCCACCGCCGCCCTGCATCTGGCGCATGAAGAACATGAACACGGCGATGATCACCAGGATCGGGAAGCTGGCGACCAGGAGCTGGGTCCAGATGCTTTGCTGCTCAGGCTGCTTGCCTTCGACCACGACATGGTTGTCCACCAGGTCGCCGATCAGGCCATTGTCCTGGATTGCCGGACGAATGGTCTTGAAGTTGTCGCCATCGGTGCGCTTACCGGTAATCACATAGCCATCAACGGCTACGCGCTCGACCTTGCCATCCTTGACCTGCTGGATGAAGTCGGAATAGTTGAGGGTCTGCGGCTCGTTAGGGCTGGAGAAGTTGTTCATCACGGTCACAAGGACAGCGGCGATGATCAACCACAGGATCAGATTCTTTGCCATATCGTTCAATTAACTACCCTCTGAAGCAAGCTCCGCTACTGGCGCGTGCTTCGCATGATATTCACCGGCCTAACTTACTACATTACCTACGACTCTGGCAGGCGCCGTCTGTAACCCTTTGTGAAACACTTTCTACACAATATTCGCTAATGCTCACGGGACGAAATACGAAAAACCTATCGCCCCGGTCGAAAAACCTCTTATTCCTCACTGCGACCACGGAAACCACGGCCCAGCAGGTACTGCTCACGGGAGCGATCACGCGATGATTTCGGCTTGCGCGTCGTGACCTTCTCGAACTGCTTGCGCACGCTCTTGTGGTATTCGTCGAAGCCTTCACCCTGGAAGACCTTGATCAAAAAATCACCACCTGGCTTCAACACCCGAGTCGCAAGATCCAGTGCCAACTCGCACAGGAACATCGATCGCGGCATATCAACAGATGCCAGTCCACTCATATTGGGGGCCATATCGGAAATCACAAGGTCCACCTCGTTTTTTCCAACCGCTTCAAGGATCTGCGCGAGTACGGCGTCCTCGGTAAAGTCGCCCTGAATGAAGGTCACATCCGGGATGCTGTCCATTTCCAGGATATCGGAAGCGATCAGTGTGCCTTGCCCACCAATCAGACGACTGGTCACTTGGGACCAGCCACCCGGGGCGGCGCCCAAGTCGATCACGCTCATGCCTGGACGGATCAAACGGTCTCTTTCCTGAATCTCCAGCAGCTTGTAGCTGGCACGGGAACGATAGCCGTCTTTTTGCGCCATTTTCACGAATGGGTCGTTGAAATGCTCTTGCAGCCATTTAAGACTTGTCTTGGAACGGGCCACGGGCCACCTCAAAAATAAAACGGGTCGTGATTAAGTGGGCGGTCCCGGACTTGCTCGGGTAAACTGGCCGCCGCTTTTTACAAGATCAGACGCAGGGGTCAGATTATGCCGCTCACTCAAGAGCAGAAGAAACAATACAAATCCATTGGCCACCATCTGAAACCGGTTTTGACTGTGGCTGACAACGGTTTGACTGAAGGTGTACTCGCCGAACTGGAACGCGCCTTGGGCGATCACGAGCTGATCAAGATCAAGCTCAACATCCTCGACCGCGAAGCCCGCCTGGCTGCCGTTGCCGAACTGTGCAAGACCGGCAAGGCAGACCTGGTACAGGTCATCGGCAAGATGGCGCTGATTTATCGCAAGAACTTCAGCGTCAACAAGCAACTGTCGAACGTTCACCGTTTCAAGTGATGTCAAAGGGTCAAGGGTGTGCCTCGCACACCCTGCCACTCCAGCCGGGAACCGGTTGCAACACCAGCACCAATCCGGAAAAACCCAGCACCAGGTAACTGAATGCCTGCCACTGGCTCGCATCCGGCCAGCCGAGACGCACCGCGAAGAACATCCCGCACGCGTACAACGACATGAGCAACAATTGCCCACGAATGTCGCGCCATAGACTGGCAAGGCCCTCGGCCTGAACCAGCACCAAAGCCTGAAATATTACGCACGCCGCGGAGAAACCCACCAGCAGCGCCGTCAGCATGCCTGCGATTTCATCGATGAGCAGCGGTGCCAGGCCGACTCGACCCAGCACCGGCAGCAAACCGACGTGCAACAACCAGACGCCGCCCACCCACAACATCTGGGTGAGCTGCCAGATCATGGCGCCCGCTCGCAGCGGGCGCCTTCGTTCAGATGTGACGGACTTCGACAATCTCATACTCGATGACACCACCCGGCGTCTTCACCACCACCACATCGCCCTCTTCCTTGGCAATCAAGGCGCGAGCGATGGGCGAACCAACGGAGATCTTGCCGAGCTTGATGTCTGCCTCGTCCTCACCAACGATCTGGTAAGTGACGCTTTCATCGGTCTCGACGTTGGCGATTTCCACGGTAGTGCCAAAGATCACCTTGCCGGTGTGCGGGATCGTCGTGACATCGATGATCACCGCATTCTGCATGCGACCTTCGATATCACGGACACGCGCCTCGACCATCCCCTGCTCCTCTCGGGCAGCATGGTATTCGGCGTTTTCCTTGAGATCGCCCAGCTCACGCGCTTCACCAATAGCCTGGCTCAAGCGCGGCCGCTCGACCTTGGTCAGGAAAGCGTGTTCTTCTTCCAGGGCCTTCGCGCCCTGAACTGTCATCGGGTACTTGGTTATGCTCATGCCTTCAATCCTGCATGTAGATCCTGCAAGCGACGCACGGTCTTCTCGGGACCGAACTTGAGCGCTTCGCAGATCGCTTCGCCCGCAGCAATGGTCGTGGTGCAGTAGATCTTGTGCTGCAGCGCATTGCGACGAATGGAGTAGGAATCGGCGATCGACTGGCGACCTTCGGTGGTGTTGATGATCAGCGTGACTTCGTCATTCTTGATCATGTCGACCACGTGCGGACGCCCCTCGGTCACCTTGTTCACGCGGCGCACTTTCAGGCCTGCCGCTTCGATCAGCCTGGCAGTACCGGCAGTGGCGACCACTTCGAAGCCCAAGTTGATCAGATCACGGGCCACGCCTGCAACCAGTGGCTTGTCGTCATCACGCACGCTGATGAACGCCGTGCCGCCAGTCGGCAACACTTCGCTCGCGCCCATCTGGGCCTTGGCGAAGGCTTCACCGAAGGTATCGCCCACACCCATCACTTCACCGGTGGACTTCATCTCAGGGCCGAGGATCGGGTCGACGCCAGGAAACTTGGCGAACGGGAACACCGCTTCTTTCACACTGTAGAAGTTCGGAATGATTTCCTTGGTGAAATTCAGTTCCTTCAGGGTTTTGCCCGCCATGACCCGTGCAGCGATCATCGCCAGGGAAACACCGATGCACTTGGAGACGAACGGTACGGTCCGGGAAGCGCGCGGGTTGACTTCGATGACGTAGATGTCTTCGCCCTGCAAGGCCAGTTGCACGTTCATCAGGCCGATAACGCCCAGTTCCAGGGCCATTTTCTTGACCTGCTCGCGCATCTCGTCCTGGATGTGCGCCGGCAGCGAGTAAGGCGGCAGCGAGCAAGCGGAGTCACCGGAGTGAACGCCCGCTTGTTCGATGTGCTGCATGATCGCGCCAATCACCACGTCCTTGCCGTCGCTGACCGCGTCCACGTCCATTTCGATGGCGCAGTTGAGGAAGTGATCCAGCAGCACCGGGCTGTCGTTGGAGACCTGGACCGCTTCACGCAGGTAGCGCTTGAGCTCGTCTTCTTGATAGACGATTTCCATCGCACGGCCGCCCAGTACATAGGACGGACGCACCACCAGCGGGTAACCGATCTTGGCGGCGGCACGAATCGCTTCGTCTTCGCTGCGCACGGTGGCGTTTGGCGGCTGGCGCAGGTTCAGGCGCTCGACCATCTGCTGGAAGCGCTCACGGTCTTCGGCGCGGTCGATCGCATCCGGGCTGGTGCCGATGATCGGCACGCCAGCGGCTTCAAGGGCGCGCGCCAGTTTCAGCGGGGTCTGGCCGCCGTACTGGACGATCACGCCTTTTGGCTTCTCGACGCGGACGATTTCCAGCACGTCTTCCAGGGTCACTGGCTCGAAGTACAGGCGATCGGAGGTGTCGTAGTCGGTGGACACGGTTTCCGGGTTGCAGTTGACCATGATGGTCTCGTAACCGTCGTCGCGCAGGGCCAGTGCCGCGTGTACGCAGCAGTAGTCGAACTCGATGCCCTGGCCGATCCGGTTAGGACCGCCACCCAGGATCATGATCTTGTCGCGGGTCGATGGCGCGGCTTCGCACTCTTCTTCGTACGTGGAGTACAGGTACGCGGTGTCGGTGGCGAACTCGGCCGCGCAGGTGTCGACGCGCTTGTAGACCGGGAACACTTCCAGCTTGTGGCGATGTGTGCGCAGGCTCTTCTCGGTCACACCCAGCAGCTTGGCCAGGCGCATGTCGGAGAAGCCTTTGCGCTTGAGGCGGTACATCATGTCGCGGTCGATGCTGGACATGCCCAGGGTCTTGACCTTCTCTTCTTCCTTGATCAGATCTTCGATCTGTACCAGGAACCAAGGGTCGATCATGTTCATGCCGAAGATCTGCTCGACGGTCATGCCGGCACGGAAGGCGTCGGCCACGTACCAGATGCGCTCGGCGCCTGGCACGGTCAGCTCGCGCTTGAGCACGCTCATGCTTTCCGGGTCGGCCAGGTCCAGCTTCGGATCAAGACCGCAGACGCCCACTTCCAGACCGCGAAGAGCTTTCTGCAGAGACTCCTGGAAGGTCCGGCCGATGGCCATGACTTCACCGACCGACTTCATTTGAGTGGTCAGGCGGGCGTCAGCCTTGGCGAACTTCTCGAAGGCGAAGCGTGGCAGCTTGGTGACGACGTAGTCGATGGACGGCTCGAAGGACGCCGGGGTCTTGCCACCGGTGATGTCGTTCGACAGCTCGTCCAGGGTGTAGCCCACGGCCAGCTTGGCAGCGACCTTGGCAATCGGGAAACCGGTGGCCTTGGAAGCCAGGGCCGACGAACGGGATACCCGCGGGTTCATCTCGATGACCACCATGCGACCGGTGTTCGGGCAGATGCCGAACTGGACGTTGGAGCCGCCGGTTTCCACGCCGATCTCACGCAGTACCGCCAGGGAGGCGTTACGCAGGATCTGGTATTCCTTGTCGGTCAGGGTCTGGGCTGGTGCGACGGTGATCGAGTCACCGGTGTGCACGCCCATCGGGTCGAAGTTTTCGATGGAGCAGACGATGATGCAGTTGTCCTTTTTGTCGCGGACAACTTCCATTTCATATTCTTTCCAGCCGATCAGGGATTCGTCGATCAGCAGTTCCTTGGTCGGCGACAAGTCGAGACCACGGGCGCAGATTTCTTCGAACTCTTCACGGTTGTAGGCGATGCCGCCACCGGTGCCGCCCATGGTGAAGGACGGACGGATGATGCACGGGAAGCCAAGGCGTTCCAGGACGGCGTTGGCCTCTTCCATGCTGTGGGCGATGCCCGAGCGCGGGCAGTCCAGGCCGATGGATTTCATCGCCTTGTCGAAGCGCGAACGGTCTTCGGCCTTGTCGATGGTGTCGGCGTTGGCGCCGATCATTTCCACACCGAACTTCTCCAGGACGCCTTCGCGCTCCAGGTCCAGGGCGCAGTTCAGCGCGGTCTGGCCACCCATGGTCGGCAGCAGCGCGTCCGGGCGTTCCTTCTCGATGATCTTGGCAACGGTCTGCCACTTGATCGGCTCGATGTAGGTGGCGTCGGCCATGGCCGGGTCGGTCATGATGGTGGCCGGGTTGGAGTTCACCAGGATGACGCGGTAGCCCTCTTCGCGCAGGGCTTTACAGGCCTGGGCGCCGGAGTAGTCGAATTCGCAGGCCTGGCCGATCACGATCGGGCCAGCGCCGAGAATCAGGATGCTTTTTATGTCTGTACGTTTTGGCATGGGTTTGTCACTCAAATCCGCAGGTCAGTCGGCTAGGCCGTCGAACAATCTTTGTAGCGCCCAAAGGGGCCGCCGTACTCGGGGCCGCCTTCGGGCTTCACGCAGTCAGCGTCGCTTGGCCATCTCATTGATGAAGCGATCGAACAGCGGCGCCACGTCGTTCGGGCCCGGGCTCGCTTCAGGGTGGCCCTGGAAGCTGAACGCGCTCTTGTCGGTACGCTCGATACCTTGCAGCGTGCCGTCGAACAGCGACTTGTGAATCGCGCGCACGTTGGCCGGCAGAGTGGCTTCGTCCACCGCGAAACCGTGGTTCTGGCTGGTGATCATCACCACGCCGGTGTCCAGGTCCTGCACGGGGTGGTTGGCACCGTGGTGGCCGTGACCCATCTTCAAGGTCTTGGCACCCGAAGCCAGAGCCAGCAGCTGGTGACCGAGGCAGATACCGAATACCGGGATCTCGGTTTCCAGCACATCCTTGATCGCCTGGATCGCATAGTCGCAAGGCTCCGGGTCACCCGGGCCGTTGGACAGGAACACGCCATCAGGCTTGAGGGCCAGGACGTCGGCGGCCGGGGTTTGGGCCGGCACCACGGTGACGCGGCAACCACGCTCGACCAGCATGCGCAGGATGTTCAGCTTGACGCCGTAGTCGTAGGCCACCACGTGGTAAGGCAGCTCGCAAGCCTCGATCGTCGCGTGACTGTCGGTCTTCAGGTCCCAGACCGTGGAGCGCCATTCGTACTGCTTCTTGGTGCTGACGACTTTCGCCAGGTCCATGCCCTTGAGGCCAGGGAAGCCCTGGGCAGCGGCGATGGCGGCTTCTTCGGAAATGTTGTCGCCGGCCATGATGCAGCCGTTTTGCGCGCCTTTTTCCCGAAGGATGCGGGTCAGGCGACGAGTGTCGATACCGGCGATCGCCACGACGTTGTTGGCTTTCAGGTAATCGGACAGGGACATCGTGTTACGCCAGTTGCTCGCTACCAGCGGCAAGTCACGGATGACCAGGCCGGCGGACCAGACACGATCAGACTCGGCGTCTTCCGGCGTGGTGCCGGTGTTGCCGATGTGCGGGTAAGTCAGGGTAACGATTTGTTGGGCGTAGGAAGGATCGGTAAGAATTTCCTGATAGCCGGTCATTGCGGTGTTAAACACCACCTCACCAACGGTCTGACCGTCGGCTCCAATGGCTTCGCCGCGAAAAATGCTGCCATCAGCAAGGGCGAGTATGGCTGGCTTAGTCAAGAAGACCTCCCGTAAATAAAGCCTGAAAGGGCGATCGCAGGTTGTAAAAAAGCGGAGTGACGTATGGACACGTCACCCCGCTTGTTCACTGAATTATTCTGCGCGCTTTTAGTGGACACACTAAAGCTGTAGCTTACAGAAAAAGGCTTTTTTGGTCCACCGCTAATGAGCCTTAAAGGCAGGGGAATGCGACAGGACGTCGCGAAGCGGTGTAAAACGGGGCTCAGTATAACCTGAACCCCGCACTTAAGGGCATCAACGCAGGTCGAGAACGTCCTGCATATCGTACAAACCAGGCTCGCGGCCATCCAGCCACAGCGCGGCACGTACCGCTCCCTTGGCGAAAGTCATCCGACTCGATGCCTTGTGGGTGATCTCCAGGCGCTCGCCTTCAGTGGCGAACAGCACGGTGTGGTCGCCCACCACATCTCCGCCGCGCACAGTGGCGAAACCGATGGTGCTGCGCTCACGCGCACCGGTGTGCCCCTGGCGCCCATACACGGCCACTTCCTGCAGGTCGCGACCCAGTGCATCGGCAATCACTTCGCCCATGCGCAAGGCCGTTCCCGAAGGTGCGTCGATCTTGTGCCGGTGATGCGCCTCGATGATTTCGATATCCGCATCGTCACCCAAGACCCGGGCCGCTATGTCCAGCAGCTTCAGCGACAGGTTCACGCCCACGCTGAAGTTCGCGGCGAACACGATCGGAATATCTTTGCCCGCATCGTCCAGCAATTGCTTCTGCGCAGCATCCAGCCCCGTCGTACCGATCACCATGGCCTTGCCGTGCTTGCGGCAGATCGCGAGGTTTTTCAGCATCACTTCCGGCAGGGTGAAATCGATCAGCACATCGAACTCGTCGAGCACTTTCTCCAAGCCGCCGGACATCGGCACGCCGATACGCCCCAGCGAGGCCAACTCGCCCGCATCGGCGCCTACCAGCGTGCTGTCGGGCCGAACGATGGCCGCGGTCAGGCCGGAAAGCGGCGAGCGCTGCTGCACCGCCTCGACCAGCGCCTTGCCCATGCGCCCCGCAGCGCCCATCACAGCTATACGTCGCATGCGAACTCCTTACAGGTCGCCGAAGAAGCGCTTCACGCCTTCGAACCAACCGGTGGTTTTCGGGGAGTGACTGTTGTCATCCGCCAACGAGTTGCGGAATTCTTCCAACAGCTCACGCTGACGCCGACCCAGGTTGACCGGAGTCTCCACCGCCACACGGCACATCAGGTCGCCCGCCCCACCGCCACGCACTGGCGCGACGCCTTTGCCACGGATCCGGAACTGCTTGCCGGTCTGCGTGCCCTCGGGGATTTTCAGCTTGACGCGACCGTCGAGGGTCGGGATCTCAAGCTCCCCACCCAAGGCCGCATCGACGAAGCTGATCGGCACTTCGCAGAACAGATGCTTGCCGTCGCGCTGGAAAATCGCATGCTCGCGCACATTGATGACCACATACAGGTCGCCCGTCGGGCCGCCCTGGGCACCCGCCTCGCCTTCGCCAGACAGGCGAATGCGGTCACCGGTGTCGACACCGGCCGGCACTTTGACCGACAGCGTCTTGTACTCTTCGACACGCCCTTCGCCGTGGCAGGAGTCGCACGGGTCGGAAATGATCTTGCCTTGGCCATGGCAACGCGGGCAGGTCTGCTGCACCGAGAAGAAGCCCTGCTGCATGCGGACCTGACCGATGCCGCCGCAGGTCGGGCAGGTAACGGGCGAGGAGCCCTTCTTGGCACCCGAGCCATCGCACGGCTTGCAATTGACCAGTGTCGGAACACGGATATTGACGGTGGTACCGCGCACCGCCTCTTCCAGGTTCAATTCCAGCGTGTAGCGCAGGTCACTGCCACGCTGGGCGCCACCACGGGCACCGCCGCGACCACCGCCGAAGAAATCGCTGAACACATCACCGAAAATATCGGAGAAGTTCTGGCCGCCAAAACCGGCACCGCCGCCACCCATGCTCGGGTCGACACCAGCATGCCCGTACTGGTCGTACGCCGCGCGCTTGCTCGAATCGGACAGTACTTCGTAAGCCTCGTTGGCTTCCTTGAACATCTCTTCCGACGCTTTATCGTCGGGATTACGGTCCGGGTGGTGCTTCATCGCCAGGCGACGATAGGCCTTTTTCAGGTCTGCCTCGCTGGCCCCCCGCTCGACACCCAATACTTCGTAAAAGTCACGCTTTGCCATTGGTCTTTGCACTCTCATGGATGTCCGGCAAACCTCTCCTGAACCTTGCCAAACTCGTTGAGCCCCAATACAGGCCCGGACCCAACTCACGTCAATTCAACGATCCTGGTCATATTTCTTTCAGCCGGGGACCCGGCCAAAACGCGGTGCATGTCGCTCGGAAAGCAGGAGCATTCCCGAACACACCGTCAGCACCCGAACACTGTCGCATGCTGTAAAAATTCATTAGCTCCAGACACGCCAACGCGGGAGCAAGCTCCCGCGCGGCGACATCCTACCAGCCACCGCACAAATGCAGTCAACCGGCCGACCAACAAGCGATTACTTGTGGTCTTTCACTTCTTCGAACTCGGCGTCAACGACGTCGTCGGCTTTCTCGGCCGATTCGCCCTGCGCAGCCGCGCCTTCTGCAGGCTGAGCCTGTTCGGCGTACATCTTCTGGGCCACTGGCGCGGAGACCTTGGACAGCTCTTCGATCTTCGCTTCGATGGCAGCCTTGTCGTCGCCTTTGACGGCAGCTTCCAGGGCAACCACGGCCGCTTCGATGGCGGTTTTTTCTTCCGCGGTCACTTTTTCGCCAGCATCAGCGATCATTTTGCGAGTCGAGTGCACCAAGGCATCGCCCTGGTTGCGAGCGCTGGCCAGCTCTTCGAACTTGCGGTCTTCCTCGGCATTGACTTCAGCATCGCGAACCATCTGCTGAATTTCTTCCTCGGACAGACCGGAGTTGGCCTTGATCACGATCGACTGAGTCTTGCCGGTAGCCTTGTCTTTCGCGCCGACGTGCAGGATGCCGTTGGCGTCGATGTCGAAGGTCACTTCGATTTGTGGCACGCCACGTGGTGCTGGTGGAATCTCGGCCAGGTCGAACTTGCCCAGGGACTTGTTCTGTGCGGCTTGCTTACGCTCACCTTGCAGCACGTGGATGGTTACTGCGCCCTGGTTGTCGTCGGCAGTCGAGAACACCTGGGATTTCTTGGTAGGAATCGTGGTGTTTTTCTCGATCAGCGCGGTCATTACGCCGCCCATGGTTTCGATACCCAGGGTCAGCGGGCTGACGTCGAGCAGCAGGACGTCTTTCACGTCACCAGCCAATACCGCGCCCTGGATAGCAGCACCCATGGCAACAGCTTCGTCAGGGTTGACGTCTTTACGTGCTTCTTTACCGAAGAAATCGGTCACCAGCTTCTGAACCAGCGGCATACGGGTCTGACCGCCAACCAGGATCACGTCGTTGATCGAACCAACGTCGATACCGGCATCTTTCATAGCGATGCGGCAAGGTTCGATAGTGCGCTGAACCAGGTCTTCCACCAGCGCTTCGAGCTTGGCGCGGGAGATTTTTACGTTCAGGTGCTTAGGACCGGTGGCGTCTGCAGTGATGTACGGCAGGTTCACGTCGGTCGACTGGCTCGAGGACAGTTCGATCTTGGCTTTTTCAGCGGCTTCTTTCAGGCGCTGCATGGCCAGCGGGTCACCCTTGAGGTTCATGCCGCTTTCTTTCTTGAACTCGTCGACGAGGTAGTCGATCAGGCGGATGTCGAAGTCTTCACCACCGAGGAACGTGTCACCGTTGGTTGCCAATACTTCGAACTGGTGCTCGCCGTCGACTTCAGCGATCTCGATCACGGAAACGTCGAAGGTACCGCCACCCAGGTCGTAAACGATCACGGTGTGATCGCCCTTGGCCTTGTCCATACCGTAGGCCAGAGCGGCCGCAGTCGGTTCGTTGATGATACGTTTTACGTCCAGGCCCGCGATGCGGCCGGCGTCTTTGGTCGCCTGGCGCTGGCTGTCGTTGAAATAGGCAGGAACAGTAATGACCGCTTCAGTCACCGCTTCGCCGAGGTAATCTTCGGCGGTTTTCTTCATTTTCTTGAGGATTTCAGCCGAGATCTGTGGCGGTGCCATTTTCTGGCCGTTCACTTCAACCCAAGCGTCGCCGTTGTCAGCCTTGGCGATTTTGTAAGGCACCATCTTGATGTCTTTCTGGACGACTTCTTCGTCGAACTTGCGACCGATCAGACGCTTCACCGCGTACAGGGTGTTATGCGGATTGGTCACTGCCTGACGCTTGGCCGACTGGCCAACCAGAATCTCGCCATCATTGGCGTAAGCGATGATCGACGGCGTGGTACGCGCGCCTTCAGCGTTTTCGATGACTTTGGCCTTGCCGTTTTCCAGCACGGAGACGCACGAGTTGGTGGTCCCCAGGTCGATACCGATAATCTTGCCCATGTTAACTCTCCCGGAACTTGGATTTGGTTGCCGCAGCAGTGGTGGCTAACTGCGGTAGCACTTAAACGCTTGACATATAGATGGGGCCGCTACGACCGATTTCAAGCCTGCTCATCAATAGAAGGCGAAACCGGCGCTGGCGTCTTGCTGACCACGACCATGGCCGGGCGCAGCAGGCGACCGTTGAGCAAATAGCCCTTCTGGAAAACCTTCAGCACGCTGTTTGGCTCGACGTCGGCACTTTCCTGCATCGCCATGGCCTGGTGGTGCTCGGCGTTGAAGGGTTCGCCATGCGGATCAAGGGTTTCGAGCTGATAACGCTTGAGGGTGTCCTGGAACATTTTCAGGGTCAGCTCGATGCCTTCACGCATCGGACGAATGTTTTCGTCATCCGGGTTGGACAGCTCCAGGCCACGCTCCAGGCTGTCGATGATCGGCAGCAGGTCGCCGGCGAAACGCTCCAGGGCAAATTTATGAGCCTTCTCTACATCTTGCTCGGCGCGACGGCGGACATTCTGCAGGTCGGCTGCTACACGCAACGCCTGATCCTGCGCACCGGCCAGTTGCTCCTCGAGCACTTGTACACGTGCCGCCAGGTCTTCACCGGAGTCCTGGGAAGCCTGATTGGCGTCTAGATTTTGCGTGTCCTGCGTCTGTTCGTCAGCCATAGATTTCTCCTCTCAACTTCGTCCGCGAGCTCAACTCGCGCTTCTGCCCCGGTATATGGGGTCGGGTTTTGCAGCTTCAAGGGCCATCTGACGAATTAACCTTACAAAAAACAGCTGCATAACCATTCCCCGCCGCGCTAAGAAAATCATCTATCCAAGCAAATCGAGCTAAGCGAGGGCATTGTCAGGTCAAAACAAAACACTGTATAAATAACCAGACCTAAAGCCTGGGAGCGGCCTTATGCTGGTGCACCTGTCCGTACACAACTATGCCATCGTCGAACACCTCGACCTCGAACTTGATCGAGGCATGAGTGTGATCACCGGTGAAACCGGCGCAGGCAAGTCGATCATGCTCGATGCCCTGGGCCTGACGCTGGGCGACCGCGCCGACAGTGGCGTGGTGCGCCCCGGAGCGGACAAGGCCGACATCCTGGCGACGTTCGACCTGGTCGACATCCCCGAGGCCAGCGCCTGGCTGGCCGAACGCGACCTGGACACCGACGGTTTGTGCATCCTGCGCCGGGTCATCACCGCTGAAGGCCGCTCCCGAGGCTACATCAATGGCACGCCCTGCCCCTTGGGCGACCTCAAGGCCCTCGGCGAGCTGCTGATCGACATTCACAGCCAGCATGAACACCAATCCCTGCTCAAGACCGACACCCATCGCCGCTTGCTGGATGAATACGCCGGCGCCACCGACCTGGCCCGACAGGTCCAACTGGCGGCCCAGCGCTGGCGCCAGACCCGCCAGGAACTGGATCGACTCTCCAACTCCGGCGACGAACAGCGTGCCCGTCACCAGTTGTTGAGCTACCAGCTCGAGGAGCTGGAGAACCTGGCCCTGGGTGAAAATGAACTGGAAGAACTGGAGCAGGAACACAAGAACCTCACCAACGCCGAAACCCTGCTGGGCATTTGCCGGCAAGTGGTCGAACAGTGCAGCGAGAGCGATTCGGGCAATGTGCTCAATGCACTGACAGCGAGCTTGAACCGACTCTCCAGCGTGAACAATTCGGTGGGCGCCCTGAACGAAGCGACGAACCTGCTGACGAGTGCGCAGATCCAGGTCGAAGAGGCCGTCGGGGAGCTGAATCGGTTCCTCGATCATTTCGATGCCGACCCGGCCCGCCTGCAGTACCTGGAAGAGCGCCTGGACACCATCTATACACTGGCGCGCAAACACCGCATCCAGCCGACCGACGTTGCCGAACTCCAGCAGCGGCTGTTGGAAGAACTGGAAACCCTGAACGCCAACGATGAATCCATCGAGCGCCTGGCGGACGAACTGGCGTCTTATGCCCGTCATTACCAGGAAAAGGCCAAGGAGCTCAGTGAACTGCGGCAGCACGCCGCAACAGGGCTGGCCAGCGCCGTGGAGCAGGAAATCCAGCGCCTGGGCATGCCGGGCGGGCGCTTCACCATCGAATTGCGCCCCAACGCTGGCGACGAGCTCCAGCCCAACGGGCTGGAGCAAGTGGAACTACTGGTCAGCGCCAACCCGGGGCAACCGCTCAAGGCCCTGGCCAAAGTCGCGTCCGGCGGCGAGCTGTCACGGATCAGCCTGGCCATCCAGGTCATCACCGCGCAGACCTCTCGCGTGCCGACGCTGGTATTCGACGAAGTAGACGTGGGCATCGGTGGCCCAACCGCAGAAATTGTCGGCCAGTTGCTGCGCCGACTAGGGGAACGCGGCCAGGTGCTGACGGTAACTCACCTACCCCAGGTCGCCGCCCAGGGACACCAGCATCTATTTGTGCACAAGGTACGCGGCGAGGATGCCACTCGCACCGCCGTGTCCAAGCTCAACAAAAACGAGCGCGTAGAGGAAGTGGCGCGAATGCTCGGGGGCATCGACCTCACCAAGGAATCCCTGGCCCACGCGAAAAAAATGGTCGTTACCGCGAAAATCTGAGAACGGCAGAAAGCACGAAGGCGACCCTGGGGTCGCCTTCGTTCGTTTCGCGAACCGTAATAGTCCACGCGACATGCTTACTTTTTCTTGCGTACGTACAGCACAAGATTGTGATCGACCATCTCGAAGCCATACTTGTCGACGATTGCTTTCTGCAGCCGCTCGATTTCTTCGTCGAAGAATTCGATCACTTCACTGGTTTCGACGTTGACCATATGGTCGTGATGCTTGCCGTCGTCCAGCTCGAAGACCGCATGGCCTCCGTCGAAGTTGTGCCGCACCACCAAGCCAGCTGCCTCGAACTGGGTCAGAACACGGTAAACCGTGGCCAGACCGACGTCCTCACCAGCCTCCATAAGCGCCTTATAGACATCTTCAGCACTCATGTGGCGTTGCTCGGCGGAATCGAGCATTTGTAGAATCTTGACCCGTGGCAGGGTCACTTTGAGGCCGGCTTTGCGTAGTTCGCTATTTTCAACCATGGTCAGCTTTCTCGCGATGCTGCTTCGCAGCTTCTCTTAATGCGGGTATGATCGGCGTTTACGTTGTCCCAGCCAAGATAGTGGAAGTCGCCCACCGATGCAAAACACCAAGCTCTTGCTAACCAGTTTCACCTTTGTGGGACTGCTCGCACTCGCCGGTTGTTCATTCCCCGGGGTTTACAAAATCGACATCCAGCAGGGCAATGTCGTCACGCAGGACATGATAGACCAGTTGCGCCCGGGAATGACCCGCCGGCAAGTACGGTTTATCATGGGTAATCCCCTGCTGACCGACACGTTCCATGCCGATCGCTGGGATTACCTGTACAGCTTGCAGCCAGGCGGCGGTGAGCGCCAGCAGGAACGCATCAGCGTTATCTTTAGCCCCAACGACCAACTTGTCAGCCTGTCAGGCGATTTCATGCCTGGCGTGAGCCGTGACGAAGCCATCTTGGGCAAGGACAGCGACAACACCGTGACCGACCCGGCCCAGAAGGCCGAACAGCCGAAACCGGAAAAACCGGCCAAGCCAGGTTCGTTGCTGGACCAGATCCAGAAGGATGTGGACAAAGTCGAGACCGTACCAGTCCCGACGCCAGAGCCCCTGGACACCTCGCCGCAATAAATTGCGGCATAAAAAAACCCGGCATGCCGGGTTTTTTATTGCCTGCCATTCAAGCCAGGTTATTGCTCCGATTGGCGTGCCTGGGCTGCCTTGGCCGCGCGCAAGCGCCGAATTTCCTTCGGATAGGCCAACAACGGGCGATAAATCTCCAGTCGATCGGCCGCCTGCACCACCTGGTGCTCTGGATCGGCAACCAGCTTGCCAAAAATCCCCACTGGGCAAGTCGCCAGATCCAGCTCCGCAAACGCATCGGCAATACCCGATGCCGCCAGTGCGGCGCGAACACTCGCACCCTCCTGCACCGCGCAGGTGCGCAAGACCTGACGCTCCGCCGAGGCATACACCACTTCTATCTCAATCAACGCTTGAGCTCTGCATTCTGCTTGGCCCGCTGGCAGAACGCATCGACCAGGGTATTGGCGGCCTGATTGAACAGCGGCCCCAGCGTCGCCCGCACCAGAGGGCCGGCGTAGTCGAACGACAGATCCAGGCTGATCTTGCAGGCCTTTTCACCCAGCGGCTTGAACACCCAGACACCGTGGAGCTGGTTGAAAGGCCCTTCTTCCAGATTCATCTCGATGGACTGCCCCGGCACCAGCGTATTACGCGTGACGAAGCGCTGGCTCAAGCCACTCTTGGCAATGTTGAGGCTGGCGCGCATATGGGTTTCAGAGCTCTCCAGCACCTCGGCCGACGAGCACCACGGCAAGAACTCCGGATAGCTCGCCACATCGTTGACCAGGTCATACAGCGCCTGCGCCGGGTAGGGCAGCAAGGCCGAGCGTTGAATATGTGTCGTCATGTAAGCGTCACTTCCACAGCTGGGCGGCAAACACTACAAGAATGCCAATGGGCGCCACGTAGCGCATCAAGAACAGGCTCAAACCAAACAATACAGGGCTACGCAGCGACAATTCATCACGCACCGCTTCACGCCCCATGATCCATCCTGCAAACACTACGAAACACAAACCACCCAATGGCAGCATGATCCGCGAGGTGAAGAAATCAATCACGCCGAAGAAATCCAGCCCTCCGGTTGCGCCCCACTGGTAGAGATGGAACAGCCCGTCTTCGTTCACGAAAAACTTCGCCTGCTTCCATATATTGAAGGAGAACACCGTACCCAGGCCGACAAACCAGCAGGTGAAGGCCAACCAGAAGGTTACCCAGGCGCGGCTGAGTCGGGTCCGCTCAACCAGGTAAGCCACCATGGGCTCCAACAGGGAGATGGCCGAACTCCAGGCGGCGATGGCCACCAGGAGGAAAAACACCACGCCCATCACTTGGCCGAACGCCATGCTGCCGAAGGCAAAAGGCAGGCTGACAAACATCAGCCCCGGCCCCTCACTGGGGTTCAGGCCGGCAGCGAACACAATCGGAAACAATGCCACACCCGCCAGCAGCGACACGAAGGTGTCCAGCAGTGCGACACCGACAACGGTCCGGGTCAGGGAGGCATTCTTGGGCATGTAGGCGCCGTAGATCATGATCGAACCGACCCCGACGCTCAGGGAGAAAAACGCATGCCCCATGGCCGGCAGCAGGCCGTCCAGGACTTTCTCCGGCTGGAAGTCGAACATGAAATGCACGCCTTCCATGAAATGCCCGGTGGTCATGCTGTAGCCCAGCAGCACCAGGATCATCACGAACAGCAACGGCATCATGATCCGCAGGCTGCGCTCAAGCCCGGCCACCACGCCCCGGGCAATCACCACCGCCGAGAGCACCATGAAAATCGTGTGCCAGAGGGTCAGCCTCCAGGGATCGGCAATCACATTGCCGAAGTAGGCGCCCACCTGGTCAGGTGTCACACCCTGAAAATCCCCACGCCCCATGTCGATGATGTAGTCCAGCGACCAACCGCCGACCACGCTATAGAAAGACAGGATCAACAGCGCCGTGATCATCCCGGCGAAGGCGCCCCACGACCACTTGGGCGAGTGCCCCGCCGCCACTGCCAGCACCTTCAAGGCATTGGCCGGGCTTTGCCGGGCCCGACGACCGATCAGGGTTTCGGCCAGCATTACCGGTGCGCCGATCAGCGCAATGCACGCCAGGAACATCAGTACGAAGGCTCCGCCACCGTAGATGCCGACCATGTAGGGGAATTTCCAGATACTGCCCAACCCCACCGCAGAACCGGTTGCAGCGAATATAAAAACCCAGCGGCTAGCCCAACTGCCGTGGACAGAAACCTTGTCTGTCGACATCGTGATCACGCCCAAGCTTTAAAAAAAGAGGCCGCATTGTCCGGGATTCACTCAACGTGCTCAAGCACGCTGCTTCACCGTAGCCGACACGCACGCAACTGCCTATAATGCCGCCCCTATGGCTAAACAGAAGAAACACCCCACAGGGACCATCGCGCAAAATAAAAAGGCGCGACACGATTACTTCATCGAACAACGTTTCGAGGCTGGCATGGTCCTGGCCGGCTGGGAAGTAAAGAGCCTGCGTGCCGGCAAGGCGCAACTGGTCGACAGCTACGTGCTGCTCAAGGACGGCGAGGCCTGGCTGCTGGGCAGCCATTTCACGCCGCTGACCACCGCCAGCACCCACGTGATCGCCGACCCGACGCGCTCGCGCAAGCTGCTGCTCAACAAGCGCGAGCTGGAAAAGCTCTTCGCCTCTGTGCAACAGAAGGGCTACACCTGCGTCTGCACGTCGTTGTACTGGAGCAAGCACTTGATCAAGTGCGAAATTGCCCTGGGCAAAGGCAAGAAGGAATACGACAAGCGCGATACCGAGCGTGAACGCGATGCGGGCCGCGAGCTGCAGCGCGCGGTGCGCAACAAGGGCAAGGAAGACTGATTCTTTCGTCCTTGAGACCGCTATCGCGAGCAAGCTCGCTCCCACACCAGATCCCGGCAACACACAGACCCTGTGTTCACTGAAGATCCAATGTGGAAGCGAGCTTGCTCGCGATGGCGTCGACACATCCGGCAGTGATGTGTCAGACAGACCGCTTTCGCAAGCAGGCTCGCCCCCACACCAGATCCCGGCAACACACAGACCCCGTGTTCACTGAAGATCCAATGTGGGAGCGAGCTCGCTCGCGATGGCGTCGACACATCCGGCAGTGATGTGTCAGACAGACCGCTTTCGCGAGCAAGCTCGCTCCCACAAGGTTCGTGCGCTACATCCCTTTACGCCGCTCCGCCCGCGCCACGCGCTGCACTTCCTGACGCACCTCCTCCAGAACCTCCTGCACATACAAGATATGCCGGCTGGACACTTCCCGCGCCTGTTCGGCGTGTCCGTCCATTATGGCCTGGTACAACTCCCGGTGCTGGCTGATCAGCATGTCGCGGGTTTCACTGCGCTGCTTGTACATGCCGCCGATGTTGGTCACCACGTTGCGCTTGAGCAGGTCGAACAAGCCGCGAATCGTGTGCAGCAACACCGCGTTATGACTGGCCTCGGCAATCGCCAGGTGAAACCGGGCATCCGCCGCGCCCTCCTCCGCCCGGCTCACCTCGTCGTGGCGCGAGTAACAGTCCTGCAGTTCGTCGAATGCCGCCGTCAGCCGCTCGCGGTCCACATCCGTGGCCCGCTGGGCCGCGTAATAAGCACAGGACGCTTCCAGGGTGTGACGGAACTCCAGCAAGTCACGCTGCGCTTCGGGATTGCTTTCCAGAAGCTGCAGCAGCGGATCACTGAACGTCGAGCCCAGCGACTCCACCACATAGTTGCCGCCGCCCTGGCGACTGACCAACAAGCCTTTGGCCGCCAGCTTCTGGATCGCCTCGCGCAACGAAGGGCGTGACACACCGAACTGCTCAGCCAGGGTCCGTTCGGCCGGCAGCCGCTCACCGGACTTGAGCGTGCCCTCAAGGATCATGCCTTCAAGCCGCTCGACAATATCGTCAGACAAACGGCGCTGACGAATCTGATCAAACCCCATAACTCAATTCTCCACGATCCCGACCGCTCGCCGGGCTCTCTATTCTGGCCCATCCGGGCCTTGTCCACACCCATCAAAGCCGTTTTGCACCACCGGATCAGATGCGCTCTGCACCGCTTATTCGACGAAAGTTTCAGGGCGGCAAATTGACACATGACAACCAAGGCTTTTACCCTAGCCAACAGCGATTGTAAATTGGTATTACCAATTAACCAAACCCGCTGGCAGTGCCTGACCAACAACAATTAGGGGCCCACCCATCATGCAAACCTGGCAACAGCTCTACAGCCCGCTCGGCAGCCTCGGCTTGTCCGCGCTCGCGGCCGTCATTCCCATCGTATTTTTCTTCCTGGCCCTGGCGGTGTTTCGCCTCAAGGGGCATGTGGCCGGCAGCATCACCTTGGCCCTGGCGATTGCCGTGGCGATTTTCGCGTTCAATATGCCCGCCGACATGGCCTTCGCAGCCGCCGGCTATGGCTTTGCCTACGGCCTGTGGCCCATCGCCTGGATCATCGTCGCCGCCGTATTCCTCTACAAACTGACGGTCAAGAGCGGCCAGTTCGAGGTGATCCGCAGCTCGGTGCTGTCGATTACCGATGACCAACGCCTGCAAGTGCTGCTGATCGGCTTTTGCTTCGGCGCATTCCTGGAAGGTGCCGCCGGTTTCGGTGCCCCGGTGGCGATCACTGCCGCCCTGCTGGTCGGCCTGGGCTTCAACCCCCTGTACGCCGCGGGCCTGTGCCTGATCGCCAACACCGCCCCGGTCGCGTTCGGCGCGTTGGGCATTCCGATCATCGTGGCCGGTCAGGTCACCGGGATCGACGCCTTCAAGATCGGCGCCATGACCGGTCGCCAACTGCCCTTGCTGTCGTTGTTCGTGCCGTTCTGGCTGGTGTTCATGATGGACGGCCTGCGCGGCGTGCGGGAAACCTGGCCTGCTGCACTGGTGGCAGGCCTGAGCTTCGCCGTCACCCAGTACTTCACCTCCAACTTCATTGGCCCGGAACTGCCGGACATCACCTCCGCCCTGGCCAGCCTGATTTCCCTGACGCTGTTCCTGAAAGTCTGGCAGCCCAAGCGCACCGCTGGCGCCCAGATTGCCGGCGCCACCTCCAGCACCACGGTCACCGCCAGCGCCGGCGGTTTCGGCCAACCGCGCAGCACCGTGGCTTCGCCCTACAGCCTGGGAGAAATCATCAAGGCCTGGTCGCCGTTCCTGATCCTGACCGTATTGGTGACGATCTGGACCCTCAAGCCGTTCAAGGCGATGTTCGCCGCAGGTGGCTCGATGTACGGCTGGGTGTTCAACTTCGCCATCCCGCACCTGGACCAGATGGTGATCAAGGTCGCGCCCATCGTGATCAACCCCACTGCCATTCCGGCCGTGTTCAAGCTTGATCCGATTTCCGCCACCGGCACGGCGATTTTCTTCTCCGCATTGATCTCGATGCTGGTGCTGAAGATCAATGTAAAAACTGGTCTTACCACTTTTAAAGAGACACTTTTCGAGCTGCGCTGGCCGATCCTGTCCATCGGCATGGTGCTGGCATTCGCCTTCGTCACCAACTACTCGGGCATGTCGTCGACCATGGCCCTGGTGTTGGCCGGCACGGGCGCGGCGTTCCCGTTCTTCTCGCCGTTCCTGGGTTGGCTGGGTGTGTTCCTGACCGGTTCCGATACGTCGTCCAACGCGCTGTTCAGCTCGCTGCAAGCCACCACCGCGCACCAGCTCGGCGTCAACGACACCTTGCTTGTCGCGGCCAATACCAGCGGCGGCGTGACCGGCAAGATGATTTCGCCACAATCGATCGCGGTGGCCTGCGCGGCGACCGGGCTGGTGGGCAAGGAATCGGATCTGTTCCGTTTCACCCTCAAACACAGCCTATTCTTTGCAACGATTGTCGGCCTGATCACGTTGGCCCAGGCCTACTGGTTTACCGGCATGCTGATTCATTAAGTCCTACACGCAGCACTGAAAAAACCGACGCCGAACCGTGATTCGGCGTCTGCTATTCACCACCGGGTCTGCAAGGCTGCTGAAAGATTTCCTGTCTATATTCAGCAGCCTCAGCGGACGGATAACCGGGACCACCCGGAGACACGCCTGATGAGCGAGCTTTTTTACAACGCCGTGCCGAACGCGACCCGTGTCGCCCCGCCATTGCCTGAGCCTCGGCAGTACCCCAGCGAGAAACCGCAAAGGGTCTACCTGTTCGGCACTTGCGTGGTGGACCTGTTCTATCCCGAAGCCGGGATGGATGCGATTCATCTGCTGGAGCGCGAAGGAATCCGGGTGGACTACCCGCAAGGGCAAAGCTGCTGCGGCCAACCGGCCTACACCTCGGGCTACACCGAGCAGGCGCGGACGGTGGCACGGGCGCAGTTGGCCCTGTTTGCCGAAGATTATCCGGTGGTCGTGCCCTCGGGCTCCTGCGCCGGCATGCTGCGCGAGCATTACGCCGATCTGTTCAAGGATGAGCCCGACACGCTCAAACAGGTCCAGGCCCTGGCGGCCCGGACCTATGAACTGGCTGAATTCCTGCTGTTCGTCTGCAAGGTGCAGTTGAACGACAGCGGCGAACCAGTGAAAGTCGCGCTGCATACGTCCTGCTCGGCACGGCGTGAAATGAACACCCACCTGCACGGCCGCGCGTTATTGGCGCAGTTGCGCAATGTGGAACGAGTTGAACACAGCCACGAAAGTGAATGCTGTGGCTTTGGTGGGACGTTCAGCGTTCGCATGCCGGATATTTCCGGCGCGATGGTGGCCGACAAGACCCGAGCGCTGAAGGAGTCCGGCGCGCACAAGGTCATCAGTGCCGATTGTGGCTGCCTGATGAACATCAACGGCGCACTGGAAAAACAGCAGGAGGCGTTACGCGGCCAGCACCTGGCGAGCTTCCTCTGGCAGCGTAGCGGAGGTGTCGCATGAGCACGCCGACGCTGATTCCGACCGTTGAGGTGCAGGAAGATTTTCGCGCCCGAGCCCACAAGGCCCTGGACGACACGCAACTGCGAAACAACTTTCGCAGCGCGATGGATTCACTGATGACCAAGCGGGCAACGTCCTTCAGCGATGCCCACGAAAGAGAACACCTGCGCGTGCTGGGCAATGCCGTCCGCGCCCGTGCGTTATCGAAGCTGCCCGACCTGCTCGAGCAACTTGAAAGCAACCTGATCCGCAACGGTGTGAACATGCACTGGGCGGAAACGGTGGACGAAGCCAACGGCATCGTCCTCTCGATCATCCGCGCTCACGAGGCGCGGCAAGTGATCAAGGGCAAATCGATGGTCAGCGAAGAGATGGAGATGAACCATTTCCTCGAGGCTCGGGACATTGAATGTCTTGAGTCCGACATGGGGGAATACATCGTCCAGCTCGACCACGAGAAGCCTTCACACATCATTATGCCGGCGATCCACAAGAATGCCGGTCAGGTCGCGTCCTTGTTCCACGACAAACTCGGCGTGGAGTACACCAAGGACGTTGACCAACTCATTCAGATCGGTCGCAAGGTATTGCGGCAGAAATTCTTCGAGGCCGACATCGGCGTCTCCGGTGTCAACTTCGCCGTCGCTGAAACCGGCACGCTGCTGCTGGTGGAAAACGAAGGCAACGGGCGGATGTCCACCACCGTGCCGCCGGTGCACATTGCCGTGACCGGCATCGAAAAAGTCGTCGAGAACCTGCGCGACGTCGTGCCGCTGCTGTCGCTGCTGACCCGCTCGGCCCTCGGCCAGCCCATCACCACCTACGTCAACATGATCTCCGGCCCGCGCAAGGCTGACGAATTGGACGGCCCCCAGGAAGTCCACCTGGTCCTGCTCGACAATGGTCGCAGCCAGGCGTTTGCCGACAGCGAACTGCGCCAGACGCTGAACTGCATTCGCTGCGGCGCCTGTATGAATCATTGCCCGGTCTATACCCGAATCGGCGGTCATGCCTACGGCGAGGTTTACCCGGGACCTATCGGAAAAATCATCACGCCGCACATGGTCGGCCTGGCCAAGGTGCCGGACCACCCGAGTGCCTCTTCGCTGTGCGGTGCCTGCGGTGAAGTGTGTCCGGTGAAGATTCCGATCCCGGCTTTGCTGCGGCGGCTGCGGGAAGAAAACGTCAAGGCGCCGGACAGCCCCCATCAGGTGATGCGCGGCCAGGGCAGCAAATATTCGCCCAAGGAACGCTTCATCTGGAATGCCTGGGCTCGGCTCAACAGTTCGCCACGGTTGTATCGGCTGTTCGGGTTCCTCGCCACGCGCCTGCGCGCCCTGACGCCCAACAACATCGGCCCATGGACCCAGAACCACAGCGCCCCCAAACCCGCCGCCCGCTCATTGCATGACCTGGCTCGCGAACACCTGAACCAGCAGGGAGACCGCCGATGAGCGCCAAGGACAATATCCTCGCCAAGCTGCGTAAAAGCCTGACCGGCGCCACGCCCGTTGCCGACAACTTCGACGTCGAGCTAGTGACGCAGACCTACCGCTATGCGCCCGAGGAACGCATCCCGCAACTGCGCAAATTGATGGAAGCGGTGCACACCGAAATCCACCTGACGTCCGATGAAGGCTGGCCGGCCCTGCTCGCGCAATTGCTGCGCGACCGTCAATTGCCGAGCCTGCTCATCGCCCCGACCACCGCGCACGGGCAAAAAATCACACAGTTCTGGGCGAACCATCCGGACCTGCCAACCCTCAAGGCCTACGACCGCCCAGTAGAAGAGTGGAAAGCCGAGTTGTTCAACGACACCCCCGCCAGCCTCACCGGGACCCTCGGCGCCATCGCCGCCACCGGCAGCCTGATTCTCTGGCCAACCCGTGAAGAACCACGGCTGATGAGCCTGGTGCCACCGGTGCATTTCGCCCTGCTCAAGGCCAGCGAGATCCGTGACAACTTCTATGAAGTGCAGCAGGAATTCGAGTGGGCCCAAGGCATGCCCACCAACGCCCTGCTGGTATCGGGCCCGTCGAAAACCGCCGACATCGAGCAAATCCTGGCCTATGGCGCCCATGGCCCGAAGGATCTGGTGGTTTTGATTCTGGAGGACCAATGACCCTTCCGGCCTCTTTCCTACACGACGTTCAACAACTGATCCCGCAGAAACGCCGTTTCGACGATCCGCTGTCGACCTTGGCCTTCGGCACCGACGCCAGTTTCTATCGACTGATTCCGAAACTGGTGGTACGCGTCGAATCCGAAGATGAAGTGATTGCCCTGCTGAAACTGGCCCAGCGCGACCAGGTTCCAGTCACGTTCCGCGCCGCCGGCACCAGCCTGTCCGGGCAAGCCATCAGCGACTCGGTGCTGATTGTGCTGGGGGATAACTGGAACGGGCGCGAGATTCGTGAACAGGGCATGCAGATCCGTTTGCAGCCCGGCGTGATCGGCGCCCAGGCCAACGCCTGGCTGGCGCCGTTCGGGCGCAAGATCGGCCCAGATCCGGCGTCGATCAACGCCTGCAAAATCGGCGGCATCGTCGCCAACAACGCCAGCGGCATGTGCTGCGGCACGGCGCAGAACACCTATCACACCCTGGCCGGCATCCGCCTGGTGCTGGCCGACGGCACGCGTCTGGACACCGAAGACGACAGCAGCGTGGCGGCTTTTCGTACGAGCCATGGCGAACTGCTGGGACGCCTGGCGACTCTGGGCCGCGAGACCCGCGCCAACACTGAACTGGCTGCGCGAATCCGGCATAAATACCGTCTGAAAAATACCACTGGCCTGTCACTCAATGCCCTGGTGGATTTTGACGAGCCTGTGGATATCTTGAGCCACCTGCTGGTCGGCTCCGAAGGCACCCTCGGTTTCATCAGCGCGGTGACCTACAACACCGTTATCGACCACCCGAACAAAGCCTCGGCCCTGATCGTCTTCCCCGATGTGGAGACCTGCTGCAACGCCGTCACCGTGCTGAAAAGCCAACCAGTCTCGGCCGTGGAGCTGCTTGACCGCCGCAGCCTGCGCTCGGTGCAGGACAAACCGGGCATGCCGGATTTCGTACAGCATCTGTCGATCAATGCCTGCGCCTTGCTCATCGAATCCCGCGCCGCTTCCTCGTCTTTACTGCAAGAACAACTGGCCCGGATCATGGCCTCCCTGGCTGGCTTCCCAGTGGAAAAACAGGTCGACTTTACCGAAGACCCACGGGAAAACGCCCGGCTCTGGGCGATCCGCAAAGACACCTTCCCGGCCGTGGGTGCGGTACGCAAAACCGGGACCACGGTGATCATCGAAGACGTGACCTTTCCGGTGGAACAACTGGCCATTGGCGTGAACCGCCTGATCGAGCTGTTCGACAAACATCACTACGACGAAGCGATCCTTTTCGGACACGCGCTGGAAGGCAATCTGCACTTCGTCTTCACCCAAGGCTTCAACAACCCTGAAGAAGTCGCACGCTACCAGGCGTTCATGGATGACGTGGCGCAGTTGGTGGCGGTGGAATTCGGCGGTTCGCTGAAAGCCGAACACGGCACCGGGCGCAACATGGCGCCGTTCGTCGAGCTGGAATGGGGCAGTGACGCCTATCAGTTGATGTGGCAGCTCAAACGCCTGCTCGATCCCAACGGCATCCTCAACCCGGACGTGGTGCTCAGCGAAGACCCGCAAATCCACCTCAAGCACCTTAAACCGCTGCCGGCCGCCGATGAGATTGTGGATAAGTGCATCGAGTGCGGTTTTTGCGAGCCGGTGTGCCCGTCCAAGGACCTGACCTTGAGCCCGCGCCAGCGCATCGTGATCTGGCGGGATATCCAAGCCAAAAAACGCGCCGGCACGGACACCACCGAACTGGAACGTGCCTACCAATACCAGGGCATCGATACCTGCGCCGCCACGGGCCTGTGTGCACAACGTTGCCCGGTAGGCATCAATACCGGCGAGCTGGTGAAAAAACTGCGCAGCCGTGACGCAACGAAGACGAAAACCGCCAACTGGATTGAAGGAAATTTCGCCACCACATTGCAAGGCGCACGCTTCGCCCTGCACGTCGCCAACGGTGCGCGCATGCTGCTGGGCGCGCCCCGCCTGGCGAAACTGTCGGCCTCATTGACGCGCCTGTCCAAGGGCCAGGTCCCACAGTGGACCAACGCCATGCCCCAACCGGAAAAGGCGATCCGTTTCAGCCCCGCCGTGTCGGACGCACGTCCGAGAGTCGTGTACCTGGCGGCGTGCGTGTCGCGGGTCATGGGCCCGGCGGCACCGGACAAGGAGCAGATGTCGCTGTACGACAAGACCCGCGGCCTGCTGGAAAAGGCCGGTTATCAGGTGGTCTTTCCAGACAACGTGGACAGCCTCTGCTGCGGCCAACCCTTTGCGTCCAAAGGCTACACGGAACAGGCCGAGCACAAGCGCCAGGAACTGATCGGCGCCTTGCTGCACGCCAGTCGCGGCGGGCTCGACCCTATCTACTGTGACACCAGCCCCTGCACATTGCGGCTGGTCCAGGACCTTGGCGACGTGCGCCTGGATCTGTATGACCCAGTGCGCTTCATCCGCACCCATCTGATGGATCGTCTCGATTTCACTCCCCAGGAGGCGCCCATCGCGGTGCATGTCACGTGCAGCACGCAGCACCTTGGCGAAGGCCAGGCGTTGATCGAACTGGCGCGCCAGTGCAGTAAAAACGTGGTCATCCCGGAAGGCATCCATTGTTGCGGTTTCGCCGGCGACAAGGGCTTCTCCACACCAGAGCTGAACGCCCACTCGCTGCGCTCACTGAAGGACGCGGTACAGCATTGCAGCGAAGGGATTTCCACCAGCCGCACCTGTGAGATCGGTCTTACACAACACGGCGCAATTGACTACCACGGGCTGGTCTACCTGGTTGATCGAGTGACCCAGGCCAGGGCGACCTGAAGAAAAATAGAACCCTGGCGCACCGGCACAGTCCACTGATCAAGTCCCGCAAACGCGGGACCTTCCAAAAACTGGTAGCCGTCCTGATGGCCAGCGATGCCTGGGCCCTCAGTTCAAGGAGAGACACATGAAACGCTCTGTACTGCTAGGTCTGTTCGTCACTGCCTCCATGCTGGCGTCGTCTTCGTTTGCCGCCGATCTCTGTGATACCAACCTGAAAACCATCGAGAACGCGAAGACCCAGTATCAGGGCTCGGATATCGAAGCTAAAGTCGAGGCCAGCATCCAGCAAGCCAAGGCCCATCAAGCCATGAACACCAAGGAAGGCACCGAGAAATGCATCTCCGAGACCACCCAGACCATCCAGGAGATCCAGAAGGTCAGCAAAGACGGTAAAAGCTCCTGACCGCTGAGGGCCAACCTTCGGGTTGGCCTCAGACGCGGATTGGCGTACACTGCAGATGCTTGCCGCTTCAGTAGATCCACGAAGCGTCAGGCTCGGGGCCGTTTAGGATTCGACGCCGGTTGCGAAACTTTAGGTGCATGCCGAGTTGGTAACAGAACTCGTAAATCCACTGTTGCAACTTCTATAGTTGCCAATGACGAAAACTACGGCCAGGAATTCGCTATCGCTGCGTAAGCAGCCTTAGACCTGAGCTTCTGGTACCTTCGGGTCCAGCAATCATTAGGGGATGTCCGTAAACCCAAAGTGATTGTCATATAGAACGGAATCGCCGTGCAGTACGTTGTGGACGAATCGGCTAAAACTTACACAACTCGCCCAAAGCACCCTGCCCGTCGGGTCGCTGAGGGTTAACTTAATAGACACGGCTACGCATGTAGTACCGACAGCGGAGTACTGGCGGACGGGGGTTCAAATCCCCCCGGCTCCACCACTTCATCATCTAAAGACGTCCACGGACGTCTTTTTTTGTGCCTAAAATCCAGTGAAATCAAGGGTTTAAGCGCTACTTGGCGCTGGAGAGGTTTTTTGAGTTCCAGCCGTTTGGGTATTCCAAATGGTATTCCAAGCCATCCGGTGCTATTTTTTGGAATACCAAAACGGTGTCAGAGGTAGCTCTCATGCCTGCTCCAGCCCTTCGCCTTTCCGACCGCCTGCTCAAGGCAGTCAAGGCAAAAGACAAGGATTACGTCCTCAGCGATGGTGACGGTCTTCAGCTCCGAGTCAGGAGCAATGGCTCGATGCTGTGGAACTTCAACTATCGCGACCCGATAACCAAGAACCGTATCAACATGGGACTGGGCACTTATCCAGAGCTCTCGTTGGCGAACGCTCGAAAGAAAGTCATTGAAGCACGTGAGCTACTTGCACAAGGCATAGATCCCAAGGTGCAACGCAACATTCAGAACGAAGCCAAACGAGCGGAGACAGAACACACATTTGAGAACGTCGCTACCGCTTGGTTTGAGCTGAAGAAGGACTCCGTCACCGCAGCGTACGCCGAGGACATTTGGCGGTCGCTCACACTGCATGTATTTCCGGACCTGAAAACAACGCCGCTTTCGAAAATTACCGCACCGATGATCATCGGACTGCTTCGGCCAATCGAGGCGAAAGGCAGTCTCGAGACTGTGAAACGGTTGAGCCAAAGGCTCAACGAGATCATGACCTACGGTGTAAATTCGGGACTGATCTTTGCCAACCCCCTCAGCGGTATTCGAGCGGTCTTCAAAAAGCCCAAGAAAGAGAATATGGCCGCCCTACCACCTGATGAGCTTCCGGAACTCATGCTGGAAATTGCCAACGCCGCCATCAAAAGAACGACCCGCTGCCTGATCGAATGGCAATTGCACACCATGACCCGTCCTGCCGAAGCGGCAACCACACGATGGGCAGACATCGACTTCGACAGACGTATCTGGACCATCCCCCCGGAGCGCATGAAAAAGCGTCGTCCGCATACCATCCCGCTGACCGAACAGGCACTCGCGTTACTGGAGGCGCTCAAGCCCCACAGCGGCCACAGGGAATACGTGTTCCCAGCAGATAGAAATCCGCGTACCCATGCCAACAGCCAAACCGCCAACATGGCGTTGAAACGCATGGGCTTCCAGGACCGCTTGGTCAGCCACGGCATGCGCTCCATGGCCAGCACCATCCTGAATGAGCATGGCTGGGATCCCGAACTGATCGAAGTCGCCCTGGCACATGTCGACAAGGATGAAGTTCGAAGCGCCTATAACCGTGCGGACTACATTGAGCGAAGACGCCCGATGATGGCCTGGTGGAGTGAGCATATTCAGAAGGCCGCAACGGGTAGCCTGTCGGCATCTGCGATCAATCAAATCAAGGACTCCAACGTCGTGCCGATACGCTAAGGGCTCACCCTACTCGCAGATGGCCGAAAAATTACGCATCAGAGAAATAGGTGACTTTTCTCAAGGTCTCGTTTAGGCATGAATTGCAATTGCCTTTGCGAATACACTGTCGACCTGAAAATGGCCTCAGTGTGATGGCTAGCAACGACCTGTCTGGATATCGACCAATGCCTCTGACCCTCCCCCAACTAGAGCGCCACCTGTTTAAGGCCGCTGACATTCTGCGCGGCAAGATGGACGCCTCAGAATTCAAGGAATACATCTTCGGGATGCTGTTCCTCAAGCGTTGCTCGGATATGTTTGAGCAACGTCGCGAGGAAGTGATTCGCCTTGAAATGGAAGGTGGTAAAAGCAAGGTTCAGGCGCAGGTCTCTTCCGAGATCTCGCGCTGGTACAAAATAGAGGGCTCGTTCTGGGTGCCGCCGCAGTCGCGCTACGATTTTTTACTGAATGATGCACACCAGAACGTGGGCGACTTCCTGAATAAGGCGCTGACCGGTATCGAGACAGCTAATACCAGTCTGTACGACGTACTCGAGCATATAGACTTCACGCGCAAGGTCGGCCAGAGCAAGATCTCCGACATCAAGCTGCGCCAGCTCATCACACACTTTGGTGTGTTCCGCCTGCGCAACGAAGACTTCGAGTTCCCTGACTTGCTGGGTGCTGCTTACGAATACCTAATTGGCGAATTCGCCGATTCGGCGGGCAAAAAAGGTGGCGAGTTCTATACGCCGCGCTCGGTGGTGCGGATGATGGTGCGACTCATCAAACCCGAGCTCAAGCACGACATCTACGACCCCTGCTGTGGGTCCGGCGGCATGCTGATCGCTGCAAAGGAATACATCGACGAGCATGGAGAAGATGGCCGCAAGGCGAACCTGTTCGGCCAGGAATTCAACGGCACAGTGTGGTCCATCGCCAAGATGAACATGCTGCTGCACGGCATCAGCAACGCCGATCTACAAAACGAGGACACCTTAGCCGAGCCCCAGCACGTTGAGGGTGGCGAGTTGAAGCACTTCGACCGCGTCCTCACCAATCCGCCGTTTTCCATCCAGTGGGGCAATACCGAAAAGGATGCTGACGGCAAGCCCGCCTGGAAGCCCAAGTTTGAAGCCGAGCGCTTCTCCTATGGCCAGGTGCCGCTGGGTGCCAAGAAGGCCGACATGATGTTCCTGCAACACATGCTGGCCGTCACGAGCGACGGTGGCATGGTGGCCACTGTTCTGCCCCACGGCGTACTGTTCCGGGGTGGTGAGGAAAGAACCATCAGAAAAGGCATCATTGAGGACGACTTGCTCGAAGCCGTCATCGGCGTCGCCCCCAATCTGTTCTACGGCACCGGTATTCCTGCCTGTATTCTGGTACTGCGCCAGCGGGTGCAGAAAGGTGCCAACCGCGTCAGCGGCAAACCCGCCGAGCGCCGAGGCAAGGTATTGTTCATTAATGCCGACCGCGAACTCTTCGAAGGCCGGGCACAGAACTACCTGCTGCCGGAGCACATCGAAAAGATAGTCACCACCTTCGACGAGTTTCGTGCCATCGACGGTTTCTCGGCCATTGTCGACAACACCACACTTAAGGCGAACGACTATAGCCTCAACATTCGCCGCTATGCCGACAATTCCCCGCCGCCCGAGCCGCATGACGTGCGCGCCCATTTGGTCGGCGGCATCCCAAAGGCCGAGGTAGCCGACAAAGCCGGATTGTTCAGCGCCCACGGACTGAATCCGATGGACCTGCTGGTGGAGCGTGAAGCCAAGTATCTCGACTTCGCGTCTGAGCTCGACAAACGACAGGCTCTCAAACCGACAATCGAAAACAACGCAGGCCTGGTTGCCAAGGAAGCGGCCATCCGCGCCGCTTTCGAGCAATGGTGGCAAGACCACAGCGCCCGCATCACGGCACTCTCTGGGCAAATGGACAACGCCGCCAGCCTCGTCGCCCTGCGCAACGACCTGCTGGCCAGCTTCAGCCAAAGCCTGGAGGCCATCGGCCTGCTCGACCCCTTCCAAGTGCGCGGCATCGTTGCCGGTTTTTGGTACCAGACAAAGTACGACTTCCTCACCCTGATGGCGCGCGGTTCCAAGGGCGTGGCCGACGCCTGGCGTACTAGCATCGTCACCGCGCTGGAAGATAAGGCCAGCAAAGAAAGCCCACTGGAGCACAAGCTGGTTAAGTTTCTGATGGGTGATTTCGTCGAGGCCATCACCGAACTGGAGGCCAAAAAGGCCGAGCTGGACAGCCAGATCAAGGCCGCTAGCCCTAAAGATGCTGAAGGAGAAGATGGCGAAGTAACCGAAGCTGCGGAGGAAGATGCCAGCGCAGAAAACACGGTGGACGATGCCCAGCTCAAAGCCTGGAAGAAGGAGCTCACCGCAGTCAAGAAGCAACTCAAAGCCAAGAGCAACAGCTTCAAGGAGCATATCGGTGCCGCCGTTGAGGGGCTAACACCGGAAGCCGCCGACGACCTGCTACTGACCATCATGCACAATGATATGAAGGCCATCGTTGAGGGCTACATGGCCGCGCAACGCAAGCAGATCGTGGCCTCGTTTGAAAACTGGTGGGACAAGTATCGCGTGACGTTGACCGAAATCGAAGCCAATCGTGATGAAGCCGCAAAGGCGCTGCAGGGGTTCTTGAAGGGGTTGCGGTATGTCTGAAAAAACAGCAAAGCAGCCGACGCACAGATACCAGCGCTTTCTTCAAAGTCTTCCGGAGGACTGGGAGCGCAAGGAGATTCGACAACTTGGCACAGTAGTTGGCGGCGGTACGCCGTCCCGCGATGTTCCCTCTTTTTGGCGAGGGACCAATCCATGGGTCACTCCGGGTGAAATAAGCAAGATCGCAGTGAAGTTCTTATACGACACCGATGAGCACATTAGTGCATCTGGACTGGCAGGAAGCGGTGCCAACATACTCCCGCCCGGTTCGCTGATGGTGACGACCCGTGCGACCCTCGGCGCTCGTGCGATCAATGGCGTGCCTATGGCCACGAACCAGGGTTTTAAATCAATTGCCTTCAAACAAGCGGCCGACTCAGACTTCTACTTTCATCTCTTCGAAAAGGTGCAACCAGAACTTGTTCGGCGCGCATCGGGCACTACGTTCCTAGAGATCTCCGGCTCCGAATTCGCCGGCATCGAGGTGCCATCGCCCAGTCCGGATGAGAAGCGTCTGATCACCGAAGTCCTGGACACCCTAGACACTGCCATTCACGAAACCAAAGCGATCATTACAAAGCTCAAGGCAGTCAAACAAGGTCTGCTGTACGACCTACTAACACGCGGCATCGACGCAAATGGCGACGTGCGCCCGCCCCAAGGCGAAGCGCCGCATCTTTACAAGGAGTCGCCGCTGGGGTGGATACCAAAGGAGTGGGATGTCGAGACTATTGCCAAAGCATGCTCTGATGTAGTCGATTGTCCCCATACAACCCCACATTTCCAGGACCAAGGAGTTCTCGTAGCTAGAACGATGCACATTAAGGAGGGTGGCTTTCTCGAATCGCTGGCTTCTCGTGTTTCTGAACTCCAGTACCTCGACCGAATCGCGAGGTTGGAGCCACAACCAGGCGATCTGATCTTCACTCGCGAGGCGCCAGTGGGCGAAGCATTTGTCGTTCCTTCTGAGATGAGGATTTGTCTCGGTCAACGGGTGATGTTGTTAAGGCCAAAGAATGGCAGGTTGGTCGCAGATTACTTACTTGCTCAAATCTACTCTGGAGCTGTGAAAGATCGAATCGCATCGCTGACATCTGGGACAACAAACCCACACCTCAACGTCTCTGAAGTTAGAGACTTTGAAATCCCCCTCCCTACTTTTGACGAGCAGCATTTCATTGCGGATCGAATGCGATCGCTTGAATCACGTATTCGGTGTGAGATTGGCGAACTACAGAAGTTTGTAGTTTTGAAGTCCGGTCTCGCTGACGACCTTCTCACCGGCCGCGTCCGCGCCACACCACTGCTGGCCGAAACCGTTCACCAGGAAGGGAGCGCCTAATGGGCTGGGAACTCGATGACGTCGAAAAACCGTTCGTGGCCCAGTTGCAGGCGCTCGGTTGGACCTATAACCAAGGAAGTCTCGACAACCCGGCAGTCTCAGGTCGAACCAATTTTGCCGAGGTGATTCAGGAAGAGTCGCTGCGCGAACAACTGCGCGCGTTGAACCCCGGCGCTGACGGCGCTCCTTGGCTGGACGATGCGCGATTGTCGGAAGCCGTGACGGCCATCACCCGGCTGGGAACGCACAAGCTGATGGAGGCCAACGAGAAAGCCACTGGACTCTTGATCAAAGGCTTGACCGTGGAGGGTCTGCTCGGCTGGGACGGCGGGCGAGGCCAGACAATTCGCTACATCGATTGGGATACCCCTGCCAACAACAGCTTCACGCTGATCAACCAGTACCGCGTCGATTGCCCTCCGGGCTTCAACAGCGGCAAGGCCTTCATCGTGCCCGACCTGGTGCTGCTGGTGAACGGTATTCCGCTGGTGGTGGTGGAATGCAAGAGCCCGTCCTCCCCTGAGCCGCTGGCCGAGGCAGTGGACCAACTACGACGCTACTCCAACCAGCGGCAAGACGCATTTGAGGTGGACAATAACGAGGGCAACGAGGCGCTATTTGCTACCAACCAACTGCTGGTGGCCACCAGCTTTGACGAGGCACGCGTGGGCTGCGTGGGTGCAGCCTTCGAGCACTATGCTCAATGGAAGACGGTGGTCGGCCCGAATGGCGCAGGTAGCGAGATCGAGGCGGCTCAACTGCTAGGCAAGGCGGCTCTATCCGAGCAAGAGCGTTTGATCGCTGGTCTGCTTTCGCCTTCGCATCTACTGGATGTTGTGAAGAACTTCATGTTGTTCATGCAGACAGGCGGCCAGACCATCAAAACAGTATGCCGATACCAGCAGTACCGGGCAGTAAACAGGGCAATTGCCCGCCTCAAAACCGGACAGACGCGGCTGCAACACGGCGAACACGACAAGCGCGGCGGTATCATTTGGCACACTCAGGGTTCCGGCAAAAGTCTGACAATGGTGTTCCTGATTCGCAAGATGCGCACAGACGCGCAACTACGTCGCTTCAAGGTCGTCGTCGTCACCGACCGCAAAGACTTGCAGGGCCAATTATCCGCGACCGCCACGCTGACCGGCGAAATGGTAGACGTAGCAGAGAGCACTGCGGGAGTGAAGGCGCTGGCACGGCGCAAGGGCCCGGGGCTGATCTTTGCCACGATCCAGAAATACCGTGATCCAGATAGCGCCGGGGATGCGCCGCTGACAGCGGACGATTTACTGAAAGTGGAAGAGTCCAACGACAACTACAAGGCTGACGAAAAGTTTGAGGTACTGAACGAAGACGACAGCATCCTTGTGCTGGTGGACGAGGCGCACCGCACCCAGGCTGGCGACCTGCAAGCCAACCTGTTGGCGGGTCTGCCCAACTGCGTACGCATCGGCTTTACCGGCACGCCAATCATTATGGGTGACAAGAAGCGTACTCATGAGATCTTTGGCGAGTTCATTGACCGCTACACCATCAAGGAAGCCGAGGCCGACGGCGCGACGGTCCCGGTGCTCTACGAGGGCCGCACGGCCAATGGAGCGATCAAAGACGGCACCAGCCTGGACGAACTGTTTGAAGACCTGTTCCGCCAGCACTCCCCGGAAGAGCTGGAGGCGATCAAAAAAAAGTACGCAACCAAAGGCCACATCTTCGATGCCCCGGCGCTGATCGCCGACAAGGCCCGCGACATCATTCGTCACTACGTGACCAACATCCTGCCCAACGGCTACAAGGCGCAGGTAGTGGCTTACAGCCGGTTGGCCGCGATTCGTTATTTTGAAGCGCTCAGGTCAGCCCGCGATGAGTTGCTGGCCGAGGCGCAGGCGCTCTCATCAGAAGACAAGGTCCTGGACGACGGGGCCTTGTGCCAGAGTCCTTTGAGCGTGCAGGCTGTGGTGCAGGCCTGGCGGTACCGCGATACGCTGGCGCGCATTGAATTCGCGCCCATCATTTCGGGCAGCAACAACGACGACCCTGCGTGGAAACAATGGACAGACGGCGCGGCGCATCAGCAACTGATCAAGCGTTTCAAAAAACCGCTGTTCAATGCCAAGCCAGAGAAGACTGACCCGCTGGCCTTCCTAGTCGTAAAGTCGATGCTTCTAACTGGCTTTGATGCGCCGATCGAAGGCGTGATGTACCTAGATCGCCCGATTCGCGAGGCGGAGTTGCTACAGGCGATTGCCCGCGTCAACCGTACCGGCTTCGGAAAGCGCTGCGGCATCGTGGTTGACTACTACGGCGTGGCACAGCATTTGAAAGAGGCGCTGGCAGCCTATGCTGATGAGGACGTGGACGGCGCACTGGCTAGCCTGAAGGACGAAGTACCGGTGCTGCGCGACAGGCACCTGCGCGTGGTGGACCTGTTCCGCCAGCACGGTATCGAGTCGCTGGACGACACCGAAGCTTGCGTTGAGGCATTGGGCAACGAGAGGTTGCGCGCCGAGTTCACTGTCAAGCTCAAGGCTTTCTTGGGGTCACTGGACACGGTGCTGCCGCGACCGGAAGGGTTGCCTTATTCCGGCGACGCCAAGCGCCTGGCATACATCCACGCCCGCGCCCGCAATCGCTACAAGGACACGCCGGTTCTGGGCAAGGATGTCGGTGCCAAGGTTCGTAAGCTGATTGACGACCATGTGATCTCGCTGGGTATCGATCCAAAGATCCCGCCGATTCAGTTGTCCGATGCCGAGTTCGATACACACCTTGCGCGTGCCGTAAACGACCGCGCCAAGGCTTCCGAGATGGAGCACGCGATTCGCTCGCATATCCGTAAGCACACTGATGAAGACCCGGTGCTGTACCGCAAGCTCTCGGAGCACTTGAACGACATTCTCAAAACACTAGGTGAAAAGTGGAACGAGGTGATCTCGCAGCTGCAGAAGATTATCGACGAGTTGCGCACTGGCAAGGTGGGAAGTGCCGATACGCCGAGCGACTTGCCCGAACACTACGCGCCGTTCCTCCGAACAGTCCTTGATGTCGTTTGTGCTGGCCAGACGCCAACTGGAGCCGAGTTGCTGCGCCTGAAGGATGTGACGGTTGAGCTGGTCGAATCTCTGGCTCAGGAACTGCAGAGCAACCGCAATATCTGGAGTCCGCACAAACGCGCCGCACAGGACGAGCTGAACGGCCAGTTATTCGATCAGCTAATGCGCCTTCGTCCTCCTCTGGTGGATGCGGATAAAGCCGGTGTGCTGGCCGACAAACTGATAGAACAGGCCCGCGCCAACCACGACAAGCTGGTGCAGGCGTAATCCGATGCTCGTCTCTATGAGATCACCAATACTACAGGTAGACGACTTACTGTTCTCCATCCGACGCAGTGCACGTCGCAGAACGATGGAGATCACAATAGAACGTAGTGGTGACTTGGTTCTGTCTGCCCCACCAGAGGTTGGCGAAGCTCAGCTGCGCGAGTTCGTCTTGGAGAAGCGCTTCTGGATCTACACCAAGATGGCAGAGAAGGAGCGTTTGCAGCGCCAGATTCCGCGCAAGGAATTCGTTGGCGGCGAGGGTTTCCTATACCTCGGGCGCAGCCACCGGTTGAAAGTGGTCGAGGAGCAGAACGTGCCGCTGAAGCTCGCGGGTGGCCGCTTCTGTATACGCCATGACGCCATACACACCGCGCGCGAGCACTTCATCCGGTGGTACAGCACACGTGCGAAGGCCTGGCTATCGAGCCGCGTGGCCGACTGCCAATCGCGGATGGAGGTGCGGCCAGCGGGCGTGAAGGTGCAAGACCTGGGTTATCGGTGGGGTTCCTGTGGCAAGGGCGACTGGCTGTACTTCCACTGGAAGGCGATCCTATTACCGACACGTATTGCTGAATACGTGGTAGTACACGAAATGGCTCACCTGCACGAGCCGCACCACACTCCCGCGTTCTGGTTACGCGTGGAGCGCGCCATGCCTGATTTCGCGCAGCGAAAGACTTGGTTGGCTGAACACGGAATTGATGTCGAAGGGATCTGAGAACCATGGCGGGATATTTCACCACTGACCACTTCAAGCTGCTGAACAAGTGGATGGGACAAAAGCGTGACGAATCAAACCCCGAGCAAAACCGCGCCTACGATGATCTGAAAAAGGCCTATGAGGTAACAGAGGAGTGGGCCAACAAGCTTAAGGCTGAGTTGTTTCCTGTGGGCCGCTTAGAGATTCGCAAACGCCCTACCAACCAAGGCAATAATTTCGCGGGCTACAATTGGGCAAAAATCTACCCTTCGCCCGAAGCGCCGAAGGAGTTGGCCTACACCGTAGGCATCGATGCCAACGACGGCTTCGTGGTCAAGATCGATACCGTCGGACTGGACGAATCGGATGCGACGCGAAGAGCCTATCTAACGCTGCGCGGCACCTATAACAACTCATCCCCCTTTGTTACCAAACTGCCCGCAGGCGATGGTCTGGGAAAATCGCTGGACCAGCTCATTACGTGGAGTATTGAA
Source organism: Pseudomonas sp. KB_12 (assembly GCF_052114545.1). Classification (NCBI taxonomy): domain Bacteria; kingdom Pseudomonadati; phylum Pseudomonadota; class Gammaproteobacteria; order Pseudomonadales; family Pseudomonadaceae; genus Pseudomonas; species Pseudomonas sp. KB_12. Next base: position 80,805 of record NZ_JBFREY010000005.1, read on the forward strand.
GCGATCCGCAGCTTCAAGCTGCGCTACGACGAGGTAGTGACCAAGCTGGACCTGGGCATGACACTGAGCGACGAGGATCTCCTCAAGCACTTCGATAGTAAACCCGCATTCCAGACTTTCCGCGCCTCGTGGTCGCCACAAGACAAGGCGCTGTTCTGTCGATTAGCGCGGGCTGTCCACATGGCAGGTCTGGACTGGTGGCACATGAACAAAGGCGTCCAAGTGCGCTTTGGCCGCAAAAACCCCGGAAGTGAGCGCGCGGTCGGTGTGCTTGGCGTCATTCGGGGCACTCGGACCCGGAAGCTCTCATGGACGCGGGAGGTGGGTGCGCTACCCAAGCTCCACCGCGAACCGTTGACGGAGGAACTCGTCTCGAAGATTGAAGCAGCCCTTTCAGCCGATCGTGGCCTACTCGACGACTGGATGGTACTTGAAACGGAGCGACCGGGACTGTGGCCAGATCAACTGCGTGACGATCCAGTGGAGCACGGCGATGATTCCGACGAAGACGAAACGGTCGATTCTGATGCCGTAAGGTTCCCGATTAATCGTATCTACTACGGTCCGCCCGGCACGGGGAAGACCTACGAGTTATCGAAGCTGCTTAAGCGAGAGTATGAGCAGGCCATGACTTCCGTATCCAAGGAAGAGTGGCAAAATCAGTTCGTGGGCGAAAAAACAGTGGGCCTTACCTGGTGGGAGGCGGCTGCGGCGGCTCTCTACCATCTGGGGGGAAAAGCGAGTGTCGACACACTGCTTGATCACCCTTTCATGAAAGCTATTGCCGCCGTGAAGAGTGCGAACAAGAATGTGCGAAATACCGTTTGGGGCGCTCTGCAGTACCATACGATTGAATCATCTAAAACCGTCAAGATGAGCAAACGGATGGCGCCGGCAGTGTTCGACAAACTACCGGATTCGTCCTGGATACTTGCTGGGGATTGGGAGGACGCAGCAGCCGACCTGAAAAGGCTAGTGGACGAGTACGATGCCGGTCCACCCTCAGCCGAATACATCAAACGCTACAGTTTCGTCACCTTCCACCAATCTTACGGTTACGAAGAGTTCGTGGAGGGGCTCCGACCGGTTCTCGATGGCGATGCAGAGTCCGGTGAAATCCAATACGAGATCCGCGCGGGGGCCTTCAAGGATCTGTGCAGGAAGGCACGATTGGCACCGGATCAGAAATTCGCGATGGTGATTGACGAGATCAACCGAGGCAACATCAGCAAAATCTTTGGCGAGCTGATCACCTTGATCGAATCTGATAAACGCGAAGGGGCTGTGAACGCCGTTTCTGTGGCTTTGCCGTATTCCGGCGAAAGTTTTTCGGTGCCAGCCAATGTCGATATTATCGGCACAATGAACACGGCAGACCGATCCCTTGCGTTGCTGGATACCGCGCTGCGTCGCCGGTTCGAGTTTGTGTCGGTGATGCCGGACGCTCGCGATGAGCCAGGTGCGCCGCTCGCAGGCCTTCGGGTCAGCCTGGGCGAGCAGGTGGTCGATGTGCCTCGCATGCTTGATGCCATAAACCAGCGCATCGAGGTGCTCTACGACCGCGACCATTGTATCGGCCATGCGTACTTCACACCGTTGGCGCAGGTGCCTGATGGGGACGAACGATTTGTAGCATTGCAACAAGTATTCAGCACCCGCATTCTGCCTCTGCTCGAAGAGTACTTTTTTGAGGACTGGCAAAAGATCCGTCTTGTATTGGCGGACAACCAGAAATCCCTCGCTGCACGTTTTGTTGTAGAGGGTCAAGATCAGGAGGACGATTTGGCTCGTCTGTTCGGCAGCGACCATGGCATGGACAGCTACTCCACCAAGCGCCATTACGCTGTGCAGGAAGCTGCGTTCTCTAATACGGATGCCTACATTGGCATCTACCACACGTTGTCGACCTGAATCGTGAGGGGGCGCGTGAGTGGTATCTCGATCTACGAATTTGACGTACTGATAGCAGAGACATCTGGGGACGCGTCTTGCGAGGGTTTGCACACAATCCCGGACCAGGTATACGGATGGCTTGAGCGCCAATGCCTGCGGGCTACCAATGAAAGTGGTGCGCAATGGCTGCGCCTGACTCAGCGGCGTGGGCATCGTGTCGTTCAGGTCACCAGTTTTGTCGGAGTGATCCGTGCACCGGACGGTTACCAGATCGAGGTGCTTCCCAAGGTCGGCAAAGCGATAGGTGGTGGTGCAATCGAGGCGCGCCAGCTTCTAATCGAGATGCTCTGCTGTCTTCAAGGCTTCCGCCACATTCAATCCGACAGCGCCAAGCTCTCGGCTGCACGAATGCCCTTGCTGGAGGTCTTTATTGCCGAATTTCTGCTTGCGGTAGGGCATATCGTCAAACGAGGGTTGCGCAGCAACTATTCCTGTCGGCAGGACAACCTGTTTGCACTGCGCGGCAAGCTGATGATGGCATCGCATCTGCGGCAAAACCTACATAGGGCGGACCGATTCTTTACAGAACACGACGAGTTTTCGATCGATCGCCCAGAAAACCGTTTGCTACACGCCGCCTTGCGACGAGTGCTGATGCTGTCGACGTCTCAGGCCCATCAGCAACTGGCCCGTGAGTTGGAGTTCGTGTTTGCAGAAGTCCCGGTATCAGCGCAGCCACGGATCGATTTCCAGCAGGTGCGTCTCGATCGGGGCATGGGTTACTACGGCGATGCGTTGGCTTGGGCGAAGTTGATCCTAGACGAGCAGTCCCCTCTGACTGGCAGCGGCGGTAACAATGCTCCGTCGCTGCTGTTCCCGATGGAGGCAGTATTCGAAGCGTTTGTATCCAAGCATATCGCGAAACAACTGGCGCGGCCGCTTGTCCTGAAAACCCAAGCACGCAGTCATCACATGGTTCGCCATCGAGAGCAGAGCTGGTTTTGTCTAAAGCCAGATCTTTTGATCCGGGATACCAACAAGGATCTGCTGGTCCTGGACGCAAAGTGGAAACTGCTGGATGGACTGAAGGCCAATGGCACGAGCAAGTACGGCCTCGCGCAAGGCGACTTCTACCAGTTGCAGGCCTACGGCCAGAGCTACCTGAATGGAACGGGGGATGTGGTGTTGATTTACCCCAAGACGGCCGCATTCGACCGGCCGCTATCAGTATTCGAGTTCCCTAAAATAGAGGGTCTGCGATTATGGGTGCTGCCCTTTTGCCTGAAGTCACGCCAGCTTTTGGTTCCGGGCGGCGCGCCGTTTACTGCAGTGTTCAAGGACACGCAGAGGGAAGTTACTTCCGGAGTTGAGCTGCCGACATTCGACTGACAACCTGTTCCACTCGTAGATCGCCAGAGCAGCAATAGCCAGACCGCCAACATGGCCTTGAAACGCATGGGCTTCGAGGGCCGGTTGGTCAGCCGCGGCATGCGCTCCATGGCCAGCACCATCCCGAACGAGCATAGGTGGGATCCGGAGCTGATCGAAGTCGCGCTGGCGCATGTCGACAATGACGAAGTCCGAAGCGCTTAGAACCGAGCGGACGACATCGAACGCCAACGTCCGATGATGGCTGGTAGGAGTGAGCACATCCAAAAAGCAGCAACGGGCAGCTTGTCGGTACCCGACATCAATGACGCCAGGAACCGCAATGTCGTGCCAATACGGTGAGCGCTCATCGGACGCCGCCGGTAACCGAAAATGACTCCCCAGATAGAGTGATGGTTGATTTGGCGACAGCGGCGACACCGGCGACAACCCGCGTAATACCTGGCCTGTAGCATGGCGACAGAGGTGGCGACTGTCGCCTTTGCAAGTCTCGCTCTTTGGGCCTTTCCGGCTAAGCCCATGCTGGCGGGAAGGCTCCGCATTCCCTCTCGCATGGGCTCACATTAAAAACCGACGAACGACCACCCGGCCATGTAATGCCACCGATTTCCAAGATTTTCCAGCGCTACCGATTGGCGCAAGAATCGCCCCCAAAATACTGTTGACCGCTAGCAGAACGAGCGCTAAACCAGAACCGTACAAGCGCTGTCCTCGACAGCACCCAGGTAGCCAGAACCTTTGAGGCTACGCCAAATTGTGGTGGTTCACCCCCAAGTGCGATTAGCGTCCGGCGGCTCGCACGGTCACAGCGATGTGATGGATGCCACTTCTCCCAGAATGCTCACTGCGGCAACTGATACCCCCTCCTGGCTGCTCTGCAGCAACTTATCCGCTTGGCTATTTCTTGCGCCAACCTTTTGCCCGTCTCTTTGCCCCCTAAAGAGACGGGCGCATATCACACTGCTGCAGCCCTGCTCGCACGGGCCTTTGCGGCTTTCCCCCTCGTGACAATCGGCGTGACAAACACCGAATGCTCACTCGCCACAGCGATGCCGATGATGGTGCCACAGCCCATGAAATGGACTGCACCTGACTGACAGTCAGGCATGCCCCAGTCATCACATCGCTGCCTTCTCCCGACTCAGGATCTCGCGGCACCGGTCTCGTCAGCCAGTGCAGCCTCCACCCGCCCACCGCTATCGGTGTTCAGGAGGCCAGATCATGAGATGCCCAAGCTCCCGGCCGTAAGGAGCCGTCAGTCCCGCGTGAGTGGACAAACCTCACAGGTCGCAGGGGCCTTGATCCCTGATAACACTCAACAACCGTGGCGGGATGAGTGAGGACGAAGTGGATAATCTCAGGAGTATTGCGATGCAACTGTGCGAAGCGTTCGAGCCACCACAACCATTGCTGGAATACCAGCAGACGCCACTGCCGTACCCGGTCGAAGCACTCGGGAATCTGTTGGGCCCTGCAGTCGAACGACTGGCCGAGGTGATCGGCGTACCCTGCGCCATGGCTGCACAATCGGTGCTGGCTACTGCTGCCCTAGTGAGCCAGGGTCATGCCAATGTACAACTCGACGGCCGAACCTATCCGCTGTCCCTCTACCTACTGACGGTGGCGTCCTCGGGTGATCGCAAAAGCGCGGTGGACCATCTGGCACTGAAGGCGGCGCGCGACTGGGAACGGCAGCAGTGGGCCCTGTATGCGGAAAAGCTCAAAACCTATCGCGCCGCTACCACCATCATGGCCAAACCCAAAACCTCAACAAAGCGTGCTGAGGCAAAAGGCGGTGAGCTGTCCGAGCCGGTACCACCGAGACTGATCATTGCCGAGCCCACCATTGAGGCCCTGGTCAAAAGTCTATGCCAGGGCTTGCCCAGCATGGGCTTATTCAATGATGAAGGTGGCCAGTTCTTGGGCAGCACCACCATGAGCAAAGAAAACCTGCTCAAGGCGATCACCACCTTGTCGACACTGTGGGATGGCAGCCCCATCGACCGGGCGCGCTCCATGGCCGGAGAAAGCCTGCGCGCCTATGACCGCCGTCTTAGCCTGCATCTGATGCTGCAGCCCTACCTGGCCAACCAACTGTTCAAAGACCCGGTGATCAATGGCCAAGGCATCCTCGGGCGTTGCCTGATCAGTTGGCCCGAGCGCCTGGCCGGCCAACGACTTTACAAGGCGATCGACCTGACCCGAGATGCCAAGGTCCAGCGCTACCAACAGCGGATCACCGCCCTGCTGCAACAGCCCTGGTCGCTTCACCAGGATGGCTCACTCAATCCCTCCACGCTGGAGCTGACTGCCCGTGCCCGGCGTGCCTGGATTGATATTCACGACACTATCGAGTGCCAGTCTGGCGAGTTCGGTGAGCTAGCCGGCGTCCAGCCTGTCGCAGGCAAAGCCGCGGCGAATGTACTGCGCATCGCAGGTGTGCTGGCCATGGTGGAAGAGGCCAGTGCGTTGGACGAAGCACACATACAGCGCGCCTCCACGCTGATGGATTACTACCTGGCCGAGATCCAGCGCCTGACCGAACAGGAGCCGGTCAATAGCCGATGCGAAGAGGCGGATCGACTGCTGCGCTGGCTGGTACAGAAAGGCTGGACTCACTTCACCATTCGCGACGTCAATCGCAACGGCCCTCGTTTTGCCCGTAAGAGCGCTGACCATATCGCCTCTTTATTGGTCGTGCTGATCACTCATCGCTGGCTGACCAGCCGCGACGGAAAAACTTTCGAGGTTCGCCATGTTTCGCCTCAATGACGCGGTGCGCCGCTACCAGACGCAACATCAACCGCAGCCAGAATCGCGGTGTGTCGCCGCCTCAGTCGCCACCCTGTCGCCACGCGCCAGGCCAGAAACGACGCGGGTTGTCGCCACTGTCGCCGCAGTCGCCACACCACCCCTGGAACCTGCCCACATCACTCTGCTGATAAAGCAACTGCGTGAGGAAGGGGCGCTGCTGCAACACCACGGGAACTCCCTCCTGATTCGCCCAATACACTGGCAGCAGCTGGCCAGGCTCAGCCCCCACTGGAAAGCCCTACTGCTCTTTCTGCAAACAAACGAAAACGGTGAAGACGATGGCCCTGGTCGGTCGGCGTGATGGTCGCAACTTTGGCTATGGCCGCCAGCTGAGCTACGCCGGCCCACAAGCGCTAAAGGATTTGTTTGGCGGCGGCCACTTCGCCACGGTCAAAGCTCATAGCGATCGCTGGCAAGCATTCGTGCGTTGGTGTCGGTCAGAGGACGGTCCCGGTTACAACGATGCGCACCAGATCGATCGAGGGACGCTGCAAGACTACGCTGCTTACCTGCGCCAGCAGATCCAGCAAGGTGAACTCTGCATCGCGACCGCGCAGAACCGCCTGAGCAGCGTTAACCGTACCCTCGCCGCGCTGCGCGGTGATCAGGACGTGAGGATCGCAAGTCCGAGCCAGGCGTTAGGACTGCAGCGCTCGAGCGTACGCACCCGCGCGCCAGATGGCCAAGACCGCCAACAGCTGCGGCGAGTGCTTGAGGTGCTTGGCAAATAGCAACACGAGCGGGTGGCGGCGATTGTCCTGTTGGCCCGAGAAACCGGCATGCGCCTGCGCGAAGCGATCCTGGCTGACCTGCCACGCTTACACCGCGAAGCCGAACACTTAGGCCGCATCAACATCCAGGACGGGACCAAAGGCGGCCGTTCAGGCGCTTCAGCGCCGCGATGGGTTGTGGCCAATGAAGAGGTGAAAGCGGCACTGCAGTTGGCTCATCATGCGTCGCCGCCCGGCAGCCGCAACTTGCTGGCCCGCGACGAAAGCTACGCCGCGTTCCTGCAACAGACCGTGCTCCCCGCCCGCGAAATACTGCACGAACAAGGGCTGAAGGGCTTTCATGAACTGCGAGCAGCCTACGCCTGCGAGCGTTACGAACAGCTCACGGGGCACGTCGCACCGGTCAATGGTGGTCGCGGCTATCGCATTGACCGTGGCCTCGATCAACAGGCGCGCCAACAGATCAGCCTTGAGCTCGGGCATTACCGAGTCGATGTAGTTTCGGCCTACATTGGAGGTCGAGAGTGACCAAACCATTCGATATAGCGCTGTTCCTGAGCGGCGTACTAAATGGCTCGAAGGCCACTCAGCAACGCCACCTACGGCAAGCCCGAACCATGCAAGCGGCCATTCAACAACGATGGCAGCGAGATAATCCCTGGACTTGGCAGCTCAAGCATGTGCGCTGGTTTCTGACTAAGCACCTGAAAGACCATTCCGACGCCACCCGATATTACTATCAGCTCACCGCCCTATTGGTCTGGAAGCGATTAGGGAACGACCGAGAAATGCTGATCTAACGCTCGAGTTGTGGGTAGGCAGCTTTCCAGTCTCGTTTGTTCGCCTTTATCTATCTCAGAGTGGATATTCTCTTGCGGATGAACCTGCTCGAAAAACAACGCCGCAATGGCAAAAAGCAACCCAAACCGGTTAGTCATGACAGATCGAAAACGGCCAAAAGCGGAAATCACTTCAATCGGTAAAATCGTATTCGCGGGCTACATCCTTGTTTCCATCGTCCGTTTATGGAAAACGGGCACGCCTTTTTTGATCTGGGCATCTCAGCATTGGGCCGTTGTGTCGGGTAATTCGCAACGTCCGACTTGTCCATCTGGCTGGCAAGGACTTGAGCCTGGCCAATGCCGGCGTCGAGGTCGTTAGGGGTAGCGGTGGCGCTGGACGGCGCAGAAGCTCCCCTTGGGGCGGTTCGGAGTTGGCATTGTTCCACACGAGGACAAAACCAGTAGTGAATAAAGCAGGAAGCAGCGGCTCGAGCTGCGCGTTGCGGTATTTTCAAGGACGATAGGAAGGCTAATGCTACGCACCTTCTAGCTCTTTGCACCATTCGAACAACTAAGCTCAAGGGATATGACAGATGATTGACTGGGTTGCTGCAGCGTTCACCAGTGCAAAAACAGCGGGCGATATCGCCAAAAGCCTCATCACTCTGCGTGATGAAGATATGGTGAGAGGTCGAGTAATGGATCTGACCGGCACATTGATGGAACTGCAACAACAGATGATGCTGGGCCAATTGGAACAAATGGCCTTGATCAAACAAGTGGCGGAGCTCGAGGAGGCGCTTAGAAAAGTGAGCGCCAAGCAAAACGTACTTGATCGCTACGAGTTGCTGGGTGTTGGTCCAGCTAAGGTGGTTTACGCTCTGAAAGAGGAGTTTCAGAAAACGGAACCTCCTCATCTGTGCTGTACAAACTGCTACGACAAAGGACATCGCTCGGTTCTGAAAGCAATACGACAGAGCGGGTCGACCTCGATGAAATTTTCGTGCCCCGACTGCGCAAACACGTTCTACATCACCGGTGAATATCTTCCTGCTGCATTGAGAGCACAATGAAGGCGCTGTCATGCAGCTATCCCTCCTGCGGATCATGGGTTCAACGGCGCCAGCTACCTGCGCTAGCGCCGCGCTTAACCGAATTGTTGCTGGCAAGACATTCGAGGGATGACCTTTCGTTCGATCGTCGTCCGTGGCACAAGCTGTACGACTCTTTCATCATGTCGACGTCTGTATGCCCACCATCACTGCCGCAATGGCAAAGGTAGGATGGCTAACCGGCTCCAGCGCATGCTAAATAGGCTCCCGCGCACATTCGGCATGGTTGATGGGGAAAGGGAATGCAATTTGTAACTGACGGACCAGACATCCCAGATGAGTTGCTACAGGCCCACGAGGAGGGCCGCGTGGTGTTCTTCTGCGGAGCAGGTATTTCCTATCCCGCAGGCTTAACCGACTTCAAAGGCTTGGTGGAGCTGATCTATAAAGAAGCTCACGATGAGCTTAGCGGTGCCGAGGAAAAAGCCTTCAAAAACTACCAATTCGACGCCACTCTTGACCTGCTCGAGCGTCGAATCAACGGAGGCCGGTTTGCCGTCCGACAAGCTCTGGGTAGGGCTCTAAAACCAAACTTACGGAAGAAAGGTGCCGTCGATACACATACCGCATTACTGAGGCTCGCCCGCACCCGGCATGGCACGCTTCGTCTCGTGACGACAAACTTCGACCGCATTTTTGATACCGCGGCAAGAAAAGCCTCTCAGAAATTTCAGTCCTATTCGGCCCCGATGCTGCCTATTCCGAAAAATAGTCGATGGGACGGATTGGTCTATCTACACGGTATATTGCCCAAAACTCCCGACGAGGCGAGCCTGAACCGTCTGGTAGTCACAAGCGGCGATTTTGGGTTGGCTTATCTTGTCGAGCGTTGGGCGGCAAGGTTCGTTAGTGAACTCTTTCGCAACTATGTCGTTTGCTTCGTTGGGTACAGCATCAATGACCCCGTTCTCAGGTACATGAGGGATGCGATAGCAGCCGATAGAATGCAGGGAGAGATCACCCCAAACGCATGGGCTTTCGGCTCAAGCTCCCCTGGGGAAGAGGAAGCCAGACAAGAGGAATGGGAGGCGAAAGGTGTCACTCCAATCCTGTACAACGTGCCTGCTGGCACTCGGGATCACTCAGCACTGCATTTGACGCTCCAGGCTTGGGGAGAAGTCTACAGAGATGGGGTCATGGGAAAAGAACGGTTTATCGTTACTCATGCTCAAAGTCGCCCATCGGCCAGCACCAGGCAAGATGACTATGTAGGGCGAGTGCTTTGGGCTCTTTCTGATAAATCTGGATTACCTGCTCGGCTTTTTGCCGATTTCGATCCAGTGCCTTCCTTGGATTGGCTAGACGCGTTCGCCTATTCCCGATATCGCCATACAGACTTGAACCGTTTTGGCGTGACGGCGCAAAGTGAACCGGATGCAAAACTAGAATTCAGTCTCGTCCAAAGACCGACGCCCTACCCCCTTGCGTCTTCCATGTCGCTGGTATCAGCCAGTGACCCAAACTCCCAGTGGGATGATGTCATGGGCCATATCGGCCGCTGGCTGGTTAGGCACCTGGATAACCCTGACTTACTTTTGTGGATTGTGGAGCGCGGTGGGCGAATCCATGACCAATTTCGCTGGAGAATAGAAGACCGGCTGCGCTTTCTCGCTCGACTGAAGAGTGAGGGGCAGACCCCTGAGCTAGGAGAGATTTTAAGAAATGCTCCGAAAGCGCAGCCCAGCCATCTGATGCAAACCTTATGGCGGTTATTGTTAACCGGTAGGGTCAAACAACCATGGCGCGATTCAACTCTCTACGACTGGCAGGAGCGCTTCAAACGAGACGGACTGACGCTGTCTGCGAGGCTTCAGCTACGCGAGCTGCTCGCACCGATGATCGCTATATCGAAACCATTTAGCTGGGAGGAAGACCCCAATCAGACATCCGTACCTGGGAATATGCGCGACCTTGTTGATTGGAAATTAACACTAGCGGCTGATGGTATTTATTCGATTTTTCGTGACTTCAAAAGCGACCAATGGAAGGTCGCATTGCCACTGTTGCAGAAAGATCTTCAGCAGTTGTTAACGGATGCACTGGAGTTGCGTCGTGAGCTAGGTGAAGCTGGGAATGAGACCGATCGAACTCACTGGGACCTACCCTCCATAGCTCCTCATGATCAGAACCGCAGGAATCGTGATTGGGTAATACTGGTCGAGCTTTTGCGGGACTCATGGTTGCTAATCCGCGATGAAAATATTCCGTTGGCCCGACAGATTGCACAGGAGTGGTTTGCGCTTCCGTTCGCGACATACAAGCGCCTGGCACTATTCGCTGCCAGTCACGACAGCTGTATAGCCCCTGATGAATGGGTCGATTGGCTCTTGGCCGATGATGCTTGGTGGCTTTGGTCGGTGGGCACCAAACGCGAGATGTTTAGACTCATCGTGCTACAAGGGCACCTCATGTCCCCTTCAGCTCAAGCACGGCTTGAGGCGGCGATCCTAGAAGGGGCTCCAAGACGCATGTACAAAAATGATCTAAAACCTCAACAATGGAAAAACATTGTAGACGGCACAGTGTGGCGCCGGCTCGCCAAACTGCAAAGTTCAGGGATTTCTCTAGGGACCGGCGCAATGTCGCGCCTGACGGATTTGTCACGTGCATATCCCGCCTGGCGCCTTGCCTCCAATGAAAGCGATGAGTTTTCCAATTGGATGGGCACAAATGATGAGCCTGACGATGACGAAACCAAAAACATTGACGTTGCCCCAAGCAAAAGAAACGAGCTAGTTCGATGGCTTAAAGCACCTCCTTCTGAGTCTTGGGATTACGAAGACACTTGGCGCGAAACGTGCCGCAGGCATCCATTGAACGCCGTGTTCGCATTGCTGGATCTCGCTGAAGAAAAAATATGGCCAGCCAATCGGTGGCGACAAGCCATTCAGACTTGGGGTGAAAAAGGCCGCACAAAAAGGTCATGGCAGTACGCAGCTCCTTGGATACTAACGTTACCGGATTTCCTCCTTGCTGAGATCGTCCACAGCATTACGTATTGGATCGATGCTGTGTCGAAGGTTATCAGCCAAGATGAACCGATCCTCCTTGAATTATGCGGACGGATTATGGCTCTTCCGCTTGAGCCAAAATCAGGAATTACAAGCAATGGTGAGCCACTGAACGATCCTGTGACCGATGCCATAAATCACCCGATCGGGCACATCACCCAGGCATTGTTGAATCTCTGGTTGGGCAAACAACCCAACGATAACGATAGTCTGCCGACCCAGATCAAAGACCTCTTCACCGCCCTGTGTGACACCACGATAGAAAAATATCGACATGGCAGAGTGATTCTCGGTTCGAGGTTGATCGTCCTCTTCCGTGTTGATCGCCCCTGGACAGAATCGTGCTTGCTTCCATTATTCGACTGGGTCAATTATCCATTTGAAGCAAAGGGCGTATGGGAGGGCTTCCTGTGGTCGCCTCGTTTGTATCGCCCTCTATTGCTAGCATTCAAAACACAATTCTTGAACACAGCTAAGCACTTTGAAGAGCTGGGTGAGCACGCACAGCAATTCGCAGCTTTTCTCACGTACGCAGCACTAGGCCCGCTTGAGGGCTACACCGCGATAGAATTTAGATCCGCCTTCAAAGAATTGCCTAAGCGGGGTCTCGAATACGCAGCGCAGGCTCTAACACAAGCGTTGGAGGGCGCAGCCGAGCAAAAGGAAAGTTATTGGGAAAATCGAGTTCTCCCTTTCTGGCGAGATGTCTGGCCTAAGTCAAAGCAGCTAGTGACTCCAGCGATATCAGACTCACTAGCAAGCCTGGCCATTGTATCCGGCACAGAATTTCCAGCAGCTTTGGCTTCGGTACAGGATTGGTTGCTGCCCATTGAGCATCCACATTCGTTGCTTCACGAAATGAATGAAAGCTCTGTTTGCACCGACTACCCGGCAGAAGCCCTATTACTGCTGAGCCTCACAATAGAGGATCAATCATGGATTCCATCGGACCTCACATCCTGTCTTAGCAAAATTGTCCAAGCCGCTCCGAATCTCAGCGACGATGACAAATACAGAAAGTTGATGGAGGGCGTACGCCGTCGAGGCGGATGAATCCCGCGTGAGCAAACGGGGGGGGCGAACAGCATTGCTCCAAGGCAATTTCACCGTCCCTAAAGCTAAGCAGATTATTTATGTATAAAACAAGGATCGTATACATGGGCGAATCACGACGTCGCGGCACCTATGAAGAACGAAAAAAACTATCAATAAAACGAAAAAAGGATGATTTAGTTAAAGAAATTTTCAATAGAGACCCGTCCGAGGATTATGATCTGAGGGCTGGCATTGCCCCTTTTTTAGCTCGAATGACACCCAAAACTTGGCAGGCAAGGCGCTTAAGGTTGTTGGACTCATTAAAATCAATTCATATTGCTACCAGTCTAGAAAATGCCAAACCTGTTCGTGTGCAGCAAGATGAAATGGGGTGGTACTTATTCCTGTGCGAACAAGCATTAGACGACCCGTTATGTATAGATATCAGCCAAGCATCCAGGGCTATCCCTTTCTTTGTTGCAATGGGCCAGCGCTGGCAGCATGCCCACAAGATCAAAGGTATTGATGCAAAAATTGGTGAAGTACTAAACAAGTCAAAAGCTGCGCCGGATGGATTGATCTTTGAAATATTAGTTGCCCTATCTTATGCAGAAAAAGAGTGGGAGGTGGAGTTTTTAGATGTAAAGCCACCCGCTAAAAGTCCAGACATAAAAGTAACGAAAAATGGTCAGTCGCTATTTATTGAATGTAAAAGACTGCTCCGAAGGACCTCATATGCCGAACGAGAACGACAGGATTTTTTTAGAATTTGGAACCCCGCATCAAAAATACTGATCAGAAAGGGCCAATGGATATGGCTGAAAGGAGTATTCCACTCAGAGGTATTCAGCTTACCCGATGACTTCTTATCCAAAATACTTGAACAAAAGCTACCATTAAAAAATAATACCGAAATAATTTACAATGGATCTGAAGCAACAATATATGCTCGCCTTATAGACAAACAACTTATCCAGAACCACTTGCGATATCATAAAATAAAGCAGCACAGCCCAATACTGAATAAAATCTTAGGAGGTGACTGGGCCCCTATGGATTCCGCAGTGAGCATTATTCATAAGGTAAGAACAAGTCAACTTATCGGATGTGAAATTCCGGCGCTCGGTGGATACATTGACGAGATCAGCTGGGCGGCTGGATTTACTCGGTGGTTTGAATCCGATGCATCCATAGATAAAAAAGCAAAAGATGTTATACATCATATAACAGAAGCGGTAGAACAACTTCCAACTGACACCCCGTCTATCATTCATGTCGCTGTCGAAACCATGGAGGGGGCTGATATTGAACGCTTACGGACACAGAAAATCTTCGCATCCATCCCAGAAATGGTTGTAGATAAGCCTATTGCTGGGATTAGAGTTCACCGATTTCAGGCACATCAAACAATTGAAAAACTTTGGGAATTTGATGAAACGGTGGATAGCTTCAACGGACATCAGTTTCCGCTCGACAATATCCCTAAGACAGTAGTCGTACCTGAAAATGGTGTTCTACAAAAGGTTGGCCATTGGGAACTATAACCTTATCGACACTACCACTTCCTGCCTTGAGCTTGCAGCCAATATATAGCTTACAAGCGCGAAATATAGAACAAACCACCTAGGTTTTTGGGCCGCTCACGGGGTAAAAATGATGCGATTGCTGACCTTGGGTTCGGACAGCAACCACATCATACCAACCTTTACCCGACCTACAAACCTAGGGTAAATTTTGGATTAATAGTTATATTGTTGAATTTGCTCATTGGTGTATTCGATGATTTTATTAACAGCCATAAATTGCTTATCTCTTTCTTCTTCGCTCACAAACCTTAAACGACTCCATCTAGCTCTAAGCATTTCAAGCTGTAATTCTAAAATGGGCCTCACAACCTGAACTCTTCCATAGACGGATTTGGCTTCATCCATTTGAAAGCCTACCCGATCTTCCCGCTCCAGAACCATCGCACCTTGATTATTTTGCAGGAACAATTTTCCTATTCCAGCGATTAAATCATGGGAATTATTTATGACATGATCATTATCATAAAAATCCGGGTTTATCCCATGTGCAGACTTAAAAATCGGCTGTCTTATTATATGGCTTGGCAGGTATGGTTTGGTTGTAAAACAGTCTGCAGTTACGTTCCCAGTCCCTGGTAGCAGGTTAAAGTTTGCGATATTGCTACCAGGAGTTTGAAACTCCGTATCCGGATGTGGAAAACCTACGGATTCTGACACCAAGAAATCAGTAGACGCGTTAACAAATACTAAATTATTTACTCTTAGCATTAAAGCAGTAGGACTTGCCATAAAGGTCAGACTATTAACTCCAGACCACTTGAATGTTTTCTCTGGCAGATAAGTATTAGTGACTGACAAATATCGATCCTTAACTCCAATCCTATCTCTAATGTAGTGGTTCGGAGGCAATCCAAATACCTCTTTATTCATGTAAGAAACACCAAGCCAAGCACCAGCCCTTATCTTGTCGAACCAGTCCAGCAGCAACTCCAAATCAGTTCCAGAAACGTCTACATCTTCACACAAACGCTCGACGATAGATTTAACCTTTCCCTCAAGATCACTGAATTGATTGTTACAGCTGTCGCACGCAGGAAACGTATAGTTTTTCCCTGGAAAAACTATTTCCTTGCCTGTGGCCCAATTACTTCCAACTGAAGTGTTTTTTGAGTGAAACCCTGTCATTTTTAGGAGCCACTGAGGAAATATGTGCTCTTTTGTTTTTGATTCGGGGGCCATACCGCAGAAAATACATAACGCAGCCAAAATAACTCCTTAAATTCTTCCGTAGCACAAAAAACAATCAACCCAATCCTGTTTAGCAACGTGCAACCTTGCAGATCTAACCGACTCTGGACATAAGCGATGAAGACCGACTGCAGTGGCGCTGGAAAAAAATCGCAGAGTAAGCTTCACGGGTACCAGCAGCGGCAACAGAGCAGGATCTTGGGTGGTAGCCGTACCTGAGTTCAGGCGAACTGAAAATCCGTTTTTTTCAATAGAATTGGCCGATTTCTGCCTGCCGCCACCAGCAGCTATGGGCAGTTCACTGCCAGTCATAGTTACGAAGCGTGCTGGTCAGATCGAATGCAAACAGGTGGTCAAGTGGAGCGCAGTATTCCAATTGGTATTCCAACTAAAAATTAAAATTGTTATTAATATTATAAATCAATAGCTTACCTAACAGATTCAAATTACCCCGGCCCACCACTTCATCATCTAAAGACGTCCACGGACGTCTTTTTTTGTGCCTGGAATTCAGTAAATACGGGGCTTTCAGGGCTGCTGGGGGCTTTTCAGTTTTTTGAGCTCCAAGTGATTTAGTATTCCCAACGGTATTCCCGGCTACCCGAGGCTAATCTTGGAAATACCAAAAAGTGTCATGGAGTACATCTCATGTGCGCTCAAACCACCCACCTCTCCGACCGCCAGCCCAAGGCGATCAAACCGAAGGGCAAGGATTACGTCCTCACCGATGGCGACGGGCTCCAGCTGCGAGTCTGGGTCAATCGCTCGACGCAGTAGAATTTCAACTACCGGCATCCCGTCACCAAAAATCGAATCAACATGGCACTCGGCTCTTATCCCCAGGTTTCTCTTGCGCAAGCAAGGAAGAAAACGTTGAGGCTAGAGAGCTGCTTGCACAGGGCATCGACCCAAAAGCTCAGCGCAATGAGCTGCAGAAAGCCAAACGAGCAGAAACAGAACACACCTTCGAGAACGTCGCCACCGCCGGGTTCGAGTTGAAGAAGGATTCCGTCACGCCGGCGTATGCCGAAGACATTTGGCGCTCCCTCACACTGCATGTGTTTCCGAGCATGAAATCAACGCCTCTCTCGGAAGTCAGCGCCCGAATGTGGGGTCGCCTCACAATCGTGGTAAGCGGTTTGTTTACTCGTTGGCGTTATAGATGAGTGATCAGGCGGCCGCTCTGCCCGGCAATGAGATGCCCCCTTACCTGTTGAGTTTCAGCGGCCGGCCGGCGACCCACCTTGAACCCAGCAGCGTACAGCGGAGCATTCCCCAAGCGGTATAAATCAGCGCGTTGAAATTAGGCGGCTCCGCCCAATCGCCAATAAAATGGCGAAATCTCCAGCCAAACCGTTTATGCACAATATTTGAGCTATTTCGTTACAATTTATTGACACTATCAGTCCGACGTCATCACAATTGCGCGCCGTCACCGAGGCACAAGAGAGTCTGGCAATGGTGATCGGCGGAGAATGCGATGTTTCGTCTTCTTCGAGCCGCTCGATACTGCTTTGAAAGCTCGCTTCCTGAACATCATGGGGGCTGCTTGGCAGTGCAACATCCTATTTATGCTGACTAAGTCTGACACTGAGCCCGGCTCGGAGAGCTTGTGCTAGTCGTCAGAAACGTGACGCATTTGAAAAACTGTAACGCCAGGGAAGGTGCTGATCGCGCCGCATCCGATTTAAAGGAAAAGGGAGTTTCATTTGAGTCAGGTCACCTTAGACATCCGCCATCTGCGCGATGAGCAGATTTTGTTACGTGACAGCGGGCTCTATTGGGTGGCAGTGGATCAGGCGAGCGACTCTGCCGCGCTGGCGATCCAGTGCCTGGCAGCGATGCCGGCCCATGCGCAAGGGATGTTAGTGTGCTGCGGACATTCAAGTCAGGACCTGGCCCAGAAACTGGCGGCAGATACCGGTCCTGGTCAGCTGAAGCTGTTTGACATCAACAAAGACGACATTGGCCTGACCCTCAAATCGCTGGTCGGTGAGCTGACCCGTGCTGCTCCGGTTGCCGGCACTACCATTGTGTTGATGCTGCCGGGGAGCGCATGGCAGGGCGACGTCGCGCCGCAGCTGCGGCATTGCTGCCTGTCCCTGAGGCAATGGCTGGACGCACGCCAATGCTCCCTGTTGGTGATCAGCCATGGCCAGACACCTCAACTGCATGACTGTTTGTTGCGGCTCAACGATACGATCTCCGGGCTCGCTCAGCTCTATCGCCGTGATGGTGGTATTCGCTATCAATTGCACTACTGGCACAGCGAACTGGGCGTGTGCAGCGGGCAGGAATTCGAGCTCGAGTTGCTGGTGGACGGTTTTGCGCTGTCGGTCAATGAGCAGGCCAATGTGCAAGTGCCCCATACCGACGACCAGCGGATCTATCTGACCCAGCGTTCTGTGCTTGAAGGCTCGCCGCCGTTGTCGGATCAGTGGAGGCTGTTCGAGAGCCGCGAGGACTTGCTCCAGCAAGCCAGTCACGCGCGTGCTGCCAGTATCATCGTGGCCATCGACAGCAACCTGCACGTCGAAGCGTTGGCTCGTCAGATTCACGACCTGCGCGAGCGCTGCGGTATCGCACTGAAGATCATCATCCGCGAGATGGAACCCTGCCTGCGTTATCGGGACGAGCGTTTGCTGGTGTCCTGCGGTGCCAACATCACCGTGCCCTATGGGACGACGCTGGCGCACTTCTTCAGCATCATCGACAGAGCCCAGGGCCAGACCTGGCGCCGGAGCCACACCACCAACTTCCAGTCTCTATTCGAACGTCTGCGGCCGCCCCCCGAGCGCGGTCTGTTAACGCCCCGGGAATTCATCGGCATGGTGGAGCGCGTCTATAACGGCGCCTCTGGAGAAATCAGCCACCAACTGCTCAAGCTGATGCCGCGCGGTGGCCTGGAAATCGAGCAGTACTCGAGTCAAATCGGCTTGCGTCGTTTCGGTGACGTCGCCTGCGTGGTCAACGGTGCCTTTTATCTGTTCCTGTTTGGCTGTCGCGCGGACGGACTGGAACCCGCATTGGGGAATATCTGTCGGCTCGCCTGGCGCGATCTTTTCAGCAGTTTCCAGATTCTCCAAGGCATTGAAGCGTTGCCGCGCGAGGACTTCCTCGCGGCGCCCTTGCTGCCTCCCACGTTCGCTCTGGCAGAAGAACGCACGGCCGGTAGCTCCGCCGAAGCTGCCGGCCGTGTTGCCTATTCGCCTCGACGCACCACACTGCCCATTACGGACCCTTGTTCATGAGTTATTCCCAGCTGATACAGGCGATTGGCCTCAGCAGCCTGCTGACCCTGGCACTGATCGTGGTACTGATCAGGTTCGGTCGCCATTTTCTATCTGTCGTGCAGGGTCTCCTGCCCCCGCGTTACCTGAAATCCCGTGGTGTGCGTCATCGTGCCCCGGCCCAGAGCGAGCCCAATGAGCCAGTTTGAAGTCATTAACCCGGCGTCAGTGCGCGTCTGGCCGGGCCTGGGCCCCTGGAATCTGTATTTCATCCTCAAGTTCGCATTGCTGTGGGCGGGTTACCTGAACTTGCAGGTATTGCCCAACCTGGTATTCGCGGCGGCGTTGCTGCTGCCGTTGCCGCATCGTTATCTGCGTATCCTGCGCACAGCCATCGCGATCCCCGTGGGTGTTGCGCTGTTTTACCAGGACACCTGGCTGCCGCCCTTCAGCCGCCTGCTGAGCCAGCCAGGCGTGCTGGATTTCAGCGGTGCATACATGGTCGAACTGATGGGTCGTTTCATTGACTGGAACCTGTGTGCGCTGCTGGCTGTGTTGGTGGTGGTCTACGTCTTCGTCCGGCACTGGCTGCGCCTGACCACTCTGAGTGTGCTGGGTTTAGCCTGGCTGGCCAGCGCGAATGTGCTAGCCCTGAACCCCAGCAACGAGCCGGTCGCGGAGGCGGCCAGTGACGCTCCCATTGCTGCGGTGAGCACGGCCCCTCCGGACAGCGCGACACTGGAAGCCTACCTGCAGAAGTTCTATAGCACCGAGGCTGGACGGCAGGTGGAGTTCAAGCCTGCGGCCTCTGCAGCGCAGCCTTTCGACCTGTTGCTGATCAATATCTGCTCCATGTCCTGGGATGATCTGGAAACCGTGGGGCTGCGCGATAACACGCTGTTCCAGCAGATGGACGTTATTTTCGACAACTTCAACTCGGCCACTTCCTACAGCGGCCCGGCGGCGATCCGCCTGCTGCGCGCCAGTTGTGGACAGGTTCCGCACAGCCAGCTCTATGGCACCGCCCCGGAGCAGTGCATGTTGATGGACGACCTGAGCAAGCTGGGCTTTTCCAGCGAAGTCATGCTCAACCACAGTGGGCAGTTCGAAGGCTTCCTTGACGAAGTCCGCGCCCAAGGGTCATTGCCGGGGCCCGCGATCAGTACCAGTAAATTACCGCGTGCCTTGGTGGGTTTCGACGGTTCAGCGATCCTGCGCGATGCTCAGGTGCTGGACTCCTGGTGGAAGCACCGCGAAGCAGAAGAGAACGATCGCGTGGCGCTGTTCTACAACACCACCACATTGCATGACGGCAACCGTGCGCTGACCGCTGATGGCGGCACCAGGAGCAGCGATTACAAACCGCTTGCCCAAGGGCTGATCGATGACCTCAATGGCTTCATCAAACAACTGGAACTCAGTGGCCGTCGGGTAGTGGTGGTGATCGTGCCGGAGCATGGTGCGGCGCTGCATGGCGACCGTATGCAGATCGCCGGCATGCGCGAGATCCCGAGCCAGTCCATTACCCTCGTGCCGGTCGGCATCAGGTTGGTGGGCATGGGGCATAAGCCCGGTTCTGCCCCCCTGCACATCACCGATCCGAGCAGTTTCCTGGCCCTGTCGGAAATCATCAGCCGCTTGTATAGCGCCCAGCCCCAGGTGGATGGCCAGGGTCTCGACTGGTCGGCTCTGCTGAGCAATCTGCCGCAGACAGCGGCAGTCTCCGAAAACGCTGGCACGGTGGTCGTTGACTACGCCGGGAAACCTTACATACGAATCAAGGAGAAAGCAGGATGGCTGCCTTACCCACAGCGCTTCAAGTGAAGGCACGGGTGCAGTCGCGTGCGGATCGTGCCGATGACATCGCCCGCCTGAAACTGGCGCTTGAGCTGCCCGAACTGGACTACGTGGACACCTCCGCACAGATCGAATTGCAAAAGGCCCTGCATCGCTGGCCGCTGCTGGCAGAGATGGAACGCCTGCAGCCGGCGGCCCTGCCGATGGTACGTGAGTCCGAACTGGAGATGCTGTCGTGACCGCACTTAGCCTGCGTGGTCTGCGCGGCGGTGTCGGCACCAGCTCGCTGCTGGCGGCCACAGGCTATGCATTGCATAGCCTGGGCGAGCGCGTGCTGCTGGTCGACATGTGCCCGGAAAACCTGCTTCGCCTGCACTTCAGTGTCAGCATCGGCGAGCGCGGTGGCTGGGCGCGCGCCATGATCGAAGGTAAGGGCTGGAACACCCAGGCCTGGACCGTGGAACCGGGATTGAGTGTGTTGCCTTACGGCCGCCTGAAACGGGAAGAGCAGGACCACGTCGAGCAGCGCCTGCTGAACGAGCCGAATCTATGGCGCCGCCGACAGGCCGCCCTTGCCGAGCACTTTGACTGGATCCTGTTCGATGTGCCCTTGCGACTGCCCGGTCATGCTTGTGTCGGACCCTGTGCGTTGCGCCTGCAGATTGTCGAGGCGGACGCTGCCTGTCACGTGCTGTTGCAGCAGGAGGAAGCCCCCCGCGAGCATCTGCTGATCAACCGCTTCGACCCGGTCAGCCAATTGCAGCGCGACCTGCTGCTGATCTGGCGCAAACAATATGGTGCCCGCCTGCTGCCTCTCAACGTGCATCAGGATGAAGCGATGCGCGAAGCCCAGGCGTTCAAGATGCCGGTGGGGGCTTATGCCCAGGCCAGTCTGGTTGCCCAGGATGTGCTGAGCCTGGCCACCTGGTGCCTGACCCAACGCATGGGGACGGCATGATCGCTCGCATTTTCCCTTACGCTCACCTGCGTCGGCGCTATGACGGTACTCCGCCAGTTGCGTTGCTGCTGGCGACAATGAACGCCCTGGCATGGCTGCTGTTGCGCCTGGAGTCACCGAACTGGCGCGCAGTGCTCGATCAGCCAAAGCGCTGGTATCCACAACTGAGCGACAAGGCGCCGAGCCTGGGCGATCCGTTGCGCTATGCGGTACAAAGCCTCTGGCTACTGCTGGTTCGCCCGGCCAGGCCACGGGTGTGGACGCTGTCGACCCCTGCCTGGCTCAAACGCGTCGGAGCGCTGTACCTGCGGCAGTGGACGTGGATTGGCAAGGTGCTGGAAGCGTTGCCCCAGCGCGCCGAGTCCAGCCAGCAAATTCGTCAGAGCAGCCATTGGTGGAAAGGCCTGGACCGTCACAGCCAACGATTGATCAACGCGGCCATCGGTGTCGTCGCCTTCACTTTTACGTTGCTGTGCATCACCGAGCCCTTCGGCTACGTCTCCCAGTTGGTGTTCGTCTTGCTGCTGTGGGGCTTGGCCCTGCTGGTGCGGCGGGTTCCGGGCCGCTTTGCGACGTTGTTGATGGTGGTACTGTCGACCATCGTCTCGTGCCGTTACCTGTGGTGGCGCTACACCTCGACCCTGAACTGGAACCAGCCCCTGGACCTGATGTGCGGGATGATCCTGCTGGTGGCCGAGACTTATTCCTGGTTAGTGCTGATCCTGGGGTACATCCAGACGTGCTGGCCCTTGGGCCGAAAACCGGCGCCGCTGCCGCGCGACACGCGCCTGTGGCCGAGCGTCGACCTGTTGATCCCGACCTACAACGAAGACCTGTCGATCGTGCGAGGTACGGTGTACGCGGCCATGGGCATCGACTGGCCGGCCGACAAGCTGAACATCTACATTCTCGATGACGGCAAACGCGAGAGCTTCCGCCAGTTCGCCGCCGAAGTGGGGGTGGGCTACATCACTCGCAGCGACAATCGTCATGCCAAGGCCGGTAACCTCAACCACGCGCTGAAGCAACTGAACGGCGAACTGGTCGCCATCTTCGACTGTGACCACATACCTGTGCGCTCTTTCCTGCAGATGACCACCGGGGGCTTTTTGCGTGATCCGAAACTCGCGCTGGTGCAGACCCCGCACCATTTCCTGTCACCGGACCCCTTCGAGCGAAACCTCAATGTATTCCGCGAGCACCCCAACGAGGGCGAGTTGTTCTACGGGTTGATTCAGGACGGCAACGACATGTGGAACGCGGCGTTTTTCTGCGGCTCATGCGCGGTGCTGCGGCGCACCGCGCTGGATGCGATTGGCGGCTTTGCCGTCGAGACGGTTACCGAAGACGCCCACACGGCACTACGCCTGCACCGCAACGGCTGGAACTCGGCCTATATCAAATTGCCGCAAGCGGCTGGCCTGGCGACCGAAAGCCTGTCAGCGCATATCGGCCAGCGCATTCGCTGGGCCCGTGGCATGGCGCAGATCTTCCGCACCGACAACCCCTTGTTCGGAAAAGGCCTGACCCTCTTCCAGCGCATCTGTTACGCCAACGCGATGATGCACTTTTTGGCCGGCCTGCCGCGTTTGGTGTTTTTGATGGCGCCGCTGGCGTTCTTGTTCCTGCATGCCTACATCATCTACGCCCCGGCGCTGATGATCCTGCTGTACGTGCTACCACACATGATCCACGCAAGCCTCACCAACTCGCGGCTGCAGGGCGACTATCGTCGGACTTTCTGGGGGGAGGTGTACGAGACCGTCCTGGCTTGGTACATCGCGCGCCCTACCACCGTGGCACTGCTTAACCCCAGCAAAGGCAAGTTCAATGTCACCGCCAAGGGCGGCCTGATGGAGCAGAACCAGTTTGACTGGAAAATCGCCCAGCCGTACCTGCTACTGGCGTTGCTGAACATTACCGGCCTGGGTTTTGCCGTCTGGCGCCTGATCTGCGGCCCCCGCGACGAGATTGTCACCGTTGCGGTGAGTATTCTCTGGGTGATCTACAACCTGCTGATCATCGGAGGCGCCATGGCGGTCGCCGCTGAAGTGCGCCAGGTTCGCCAGACCCACCGGGTATACGTCAAGTTGCCTGCTGCAGTGCGTCTTGAGAATGGTCACTGTTATCCAGGCATGTTGCAGGACTATTCCGACGGTGGCGCAGGCATCCAACTCGACACCCCACAGTCGCTGGCGGTGGGAGGGAGCATCTCGCTGATGATGCAGCGCGGCACCCGTGAATTCGTGTTCCCGGGCTATATCAGCCGCAGCCACAAGCACTTCATAGGTATCAGCTTCACGGGCCTCAATGCACAACAGAAAGTCGACTTTGTGCAGTGCACGTTTGCCCGCGCCGACGCGTGGCTCAACTGGGGCGAGAAATTCACCCCGGATCGCCCGCTGCACAGTTTTGTGGACATTCTCAAACTTGGCGGCACCGGTTACTACCGCCTCTACGAATACCTGCCTGCCTGGATCCGCCGCATCGCCGGCCCGCCGTTGCGAATATTGCGCTGGCTGGCCAGTTTCCTGCCGCGCATGCCGGCAGTTGCCCCGACTCTCAACTCTCGATCAGTGAGCGCACCATGAGCCGCTACTTCAGCAAAACCCTTGTTGCCAGTCTGGCGCTCCTGACCACCGTTTGTGCCCAGGCCGCCACCGCACTAGCGCCGGCCGCGGCCAGCAACGTACCGAGCTGGAACACCGCGTACAGCTTCGAACAGCTGGGCCGTCCCGCCGACAGCCTGTTGCTGGGCATCCACAATAGCGACCAGATCGAGTTCAGCCTGCGTCGCGATCGTATTGCCAGTGACGCGAAACTGCAGCTGGAGTACACGCCGTCGCCTTCGCTGCAGCCACAGATCTCGCATCTACGTGTGTATCTCAACGACGTGCTGATGAGCGTTGTGCCGATCGAAAAGGACCAACTGGGTAAGAGGGTCAACCAATCGGTAGCCCTGGACCCGCGACTGATTTCGGACTTCAACCGCATACGCCTGGAGTTCGTCGGCCACTACACCGATATCTGTGAAGATCCAGCCAACAGCACGCTATGGCTGAACGTTGGGCGTAGCAGCCAGATCCAATTGCAGGAGCAGGCACTCACACTCAAGAACGACCTGGCCTATTTTCCGATGCCTTTCTTCGACGCTCGGGGCCAGGACAAGCCGGTCCTGAATATGGTCCTGGCCGATGCGCCGACCCTGGGCGAACAGCGTGCAGCCGGGATCCTGGTGTCCTATTTCGGCAGCCTGGCCGCTTGGCGTGGTGCGCAGTTCCCCGTTCTGTTCGACCAGCTGCCGCCCGCTGATGAACACCATCGCGCCAAGTCGGCCATTGTCTTTGCCACCAACGATCATCGTCCGTCCTTCCTGGCTGACACAGACAAGTTCCCGGCCGTGGATGCACCCGTAGTACAGATGATCGACAACCCGCAGGATCCCTACAGCAAAGTGTTGCTGGTATTGGGTCGCAATGAAGATGACCTGGCTGTAGCTGCCCGCGCCCTGGCCTTGGGCGCAGGCGCGTTCCGAGGCTCGAGCGTGACGGTCAACAAGGTCGAGCAGCTCAAGCCTCGGGTGCCTTATGACGCGCCGAACTGGATGCGCACGGACCGCGCGGTACGTTTCGCCGAGTTGATCAAGTACCCCGAGCAGCTTCAGGCCAACGGGCTGCAGCCACGTCCCATCACGGTGGACGTGAATCTGCCGCCTGACCTGTTCGTCTGGCGTAACCAAGGGATTGGGCTGCAAACCAAGTTCCGTTACACGCCACCGTCGGTCAACGACGAATCGCGCTTGAGCATCAGCCTGAACAACCAGTTCATCACCAGCCTGGCACTGCAAAGCAAGACCGACAGCCGTCTGGAGGAGCTGCGCCTGGCGGTGTTGTCCAACGAGTCGGCGAACCACAGCGACAAGTTGCTGGTGCCAGCGCTGAAGATTGGCGACCGTAACACCCTGCGTTTCGACTTCAACTTCGCCAGCACCTTTGGCAGTGCCCAGCGCGACCGTTGCCAGACTTCACTGCCGGTGAACAACCAGGCAGTGATTGATGAAGAGTCGACCATCGACCTGTCCGGTTACTATCACTACATCGCCATGCCCGACCTGCGCGCCCTGGCCCGAAGCGGTTTTCCATACAGCCGTATGGCTGACCTGTCGCAAACCCTGGTGATGGTGCCGCCCCACAGCAGTGCTGTGCAACTGAGTACGGTGTTCGAGACCATCGCCGGAATCTCTGCGCGCTCAGGCCTGCCAGCGTTTGGCCTGCGGCTGTCGGACAACTGGGACGACGCCAAGGCGGATGTCGATCTGCTGGTGTTCGGCGCCATGGCGCCGGGCGTGGGCGATGGTGCCGATGCCAACCTGGTGCTGGACAAGACGCGTGCCTGGCTACTCAAACCGTCCCACGAACAGAGCGGCAAGTCGACCCGCGCCGGTCAGTTCAGCGATGAACGCGACCTGGGTGCCAACCGCATCGAAGTCAGCGCCCAGGCGCCGATAGCCGCCATCGTTGGCTTGCAGTCGCCGTATCACCCACAGCGCAGCATCGTGGCCTTGCTGGCGAGCGATGACGCCGATTACCAACTGCTGCGCGACACCCTGGGCGACGTGGGAAAAATGGACGCCGTTGCCGGTTCTGTGGCGTTGATCCGCAGCAGTGGCGTAGATAGCAGTTGGGTGGGCCAGCAGTACTTCGTCGGCCACCTTCCGTGGTGGCTGCTGCTCTGGTACCAATTGTCCGAGCACCCGATCCTGCTGGCGGTCATGGCCACCATCAGTGTGCTGCTGACGGCATTCCTGCTGTGGCGCGCACTCCGTTGGGCTGCCCGTCGTCGCCTGGCTGGTCAGGAGTAGTCGGGTGAAAGCTTTCTTCACGCTGGCCTTGGCCGCGTTGATCGTAGCGCCTGGCTTTGCCGGTGCCACTGGATGCGCCTGGCCGGCCTGGCAGAATTTTCGCCAGGCGATGCTCAGCTCGGACGGACGAGTCATTGACCACTCCTCGGAGCAGTTGATCTCCACGTCTGAAGGACAGAGCTACGGGCTGTTTTTCGCCCTGCTGGGCAATGACCGCGATAGCTTCGCCAAAGTGCTGCGCTGGACTCAGGACAACCTGGCCGGCGGAGACCTTGGCCGGCAGCTTCCGGCATGGCAGTGGGGCCGCGACAACGCTGGCCGCTGGCAGGTACTGGATAGCAACAACGCCACCGATGCCGACTTGTGGATCGCCTATAGCCTGCTGGAAGCCGGGCGTCTGTGGCATCAACCGGATTACCTGGCCTTGGGCCGCAGCCTGCTCTGGCGCAGTGCGGCACAAAGCCTGCGCAAGCTACCAGGCCTGGGCCTGATGCTGTTGCCCGGCGACTCCGGATTCGAAAACGCCGAGGGTTGGCGTCTGAATGCCAGCTATCTGCCGCCACAATTGCTGGCACGCTTCGCCCTGGAAGCACCGATCTGGGCGGAGTTGGCCAGCAACACCGAGCGTCTGCTGATCGAAAGTTCACCCAAGGGCCTGGCACCCGACTGGCAACTGTGGAAACCCGGGCAGGGTTGGGCCGTGGACAGTCAGAAAGGCAGCGTTGGTAGCTATGACGCCATTCGTGTCTACCTCTGGCTGGGCATGCTGGACAAGGATACCCCCGGGCGCACCCGGTTGATCGAACACTTCAAACCCATGCTGGACCTGACTGCGCGGCGGGGCCACGTTCCGGAAAAAGTCGACACTCTCAGCGGTCTTGATAATGGCGCCGGCCCGGTTGGTTTCAGTGCCGCATTGCTGCCCTTGCTGGCTGCCAGCCCGGACAGCGTGGCGGCTCTCAAGACCCAACGCCAACGCCTACAACAACAGCCGCCCTTGGCAGATGCCTATTACAACCAATCGCTGATGCTGTTCGGGCAGGGCTGGGACCAACAACGTTATCGCTTCGATAAGAACGGACGCCTCGTGCCAAACTGGATTGCCGCATGCAAAAAATGATCGGTTTCGGGCTGCTGCTGAGCAGCGTTTATGGGGTCGCCCTGGGCGAGCCTCTCAGCCCGCCCGACCAGCAGCAATGGCTGCTGGAGCAGGTCCGCATTGGTGAGGCTCTGTACCGCGAAGACCTGGTGCATGACTCGCTGGCTCGTCTGGAGCTGATCGCCCCGGACAATGCCCAGGTGAAAGTTGTCGAAGTCCGCCAGGCACTGCTGCAAAAAAATCAACCGGAAGCCGAACGTCTGGTCGCCCAACTGCGCCAACAAGCGCCAGGCACGGCGGCCCTGCGTCAGGCCGAGAGCTTGCTGAAAATGCACGGTGCCGACGGTCAAAGGGCGCTGCAGGAGGCGCGCCTGCTGGCCGTCGCCGGCCGCTTCGAAGACGCAATCAAGGCCTATCGACAGTTGTTCGGCGATGACATGCCGGACTTTGCCACGGCTCTGGAATATCTGAACGTGCGTAGCGGCATCAAGGCCGAGCGCCCTGTCGTGATCGAGCAGTTGCGCGAACTGGACCGGCAGTACCCCGGCAATGCCTCGCTGCGCCAGACCTTGGCCGGCCTGCTGTTTGCCGAAAAGCGTGATCCTGAGGCACTGGACGTCCTGCATCAATTGGCCGGCGATCCGAACGCCAGCAACAACGCTGCCGAGCGCGAATACAACTATTGGCTCGAACAACCGGTAGGGCCCGAAACCGCGCAGGGCTGGCGAGTGTTTCTGAAGCTCTATCCCAATACCAGCTTTCGCCCTGACGCGACTAAACAGTTGCAAGAGCAGGAGCAATACCTGACTGATCCGGCCTGGCAGGCCGGAGTCAAAGGCAAGGCATTGCTTGAGGCCGGCAACAACGTCGGCGCTGAAGCCAGTTTGCTTCGGGCGATCAAGCGTTACCCGCAAGACTCCAGCCTGCTGGGCTCGCTGGGTGTTTCGCTGATGCGCCAGAACAGGCACGAAGCGGCATACCGCGCTTTCGTCAAAGCCTCGTCCATCGAGCAGGACACCTTCTGGATGACCAAATGGCAGGATCTCAAGGCTGCCAACTATCAGTGGATGCTGGTGCAAAAGGGTGATAAAGCCCTTGAGCGAAAGGATTATCCCGTTGCAAAAAAATGGTACCGGCAGGCGATCCAAGCCAAGCCAAACGACCCTGCGCCGCTGATCGGCTTGTCCTACGTTGCCCAGGGCGAATCCGATGACATCACCGCAGAAGCCTTGCTGGTGCGTGCGCGCAAGCTCGATCCGAGCAATGCAAGCACGGTGCGTGCGATGGTCCGTCTGTACCAGTCGCAATCACCGGAAAAGGCCGAGCACTACCTCGACAGCCTGACGCCCAAGGAACAGCAAGAGTTCCAAAGCGTGCGTCGAGAACTGACGCTGGATCGTCTCAATGCGCAGGCCGATGGCGCTACCCGGCGCAGCGATTGGGCGCATGTGACGGTAGCCTTGAGCAAGGCTCGCGTGCTGGACCCGGACAATCCCTGGTTGGTGTACCGCTTGGCCAATGCCCAACGCGAACTTGGTCTCAATGCCGAGGCCGATCAAAGCTTCCACGGGCTGTTACAACGTCGGGGCCAGAACGCCGACGCGCGCTATGCCCACGGCCTGTTTCTGGCCAATGCCGAGCGTGACGGCGATGCCATGGGCACGCTGCAACAGATCCCCCGTGCCGCCTGGAGCGACAACATGAACGAGCTGTGGGCTCGTCTGCAGCGTCGCCAGTTGCTCGCGAAGGCCCGAGCTCTACGCGACGGCGGCCATGAGGCCCAGGCCGAAGCGCTGCTGATGCGCGCGCCGACCATTGACGACTACCTGACCCTGGCCGACTGGGCTCAGCAGCGTGGCGACCTGGTACAGGCCGAAAGCCGCTATCGCAAGGTGCTGACCAGCGTGCCGAAAAATGCCGAGGCCCAACTCGGCCTGAGCGAAGTGCTGATCGCCAGCGGTCAACCGAACGCCGCCAAGGTCAGTCTTATGGCCGTGTCGGCGCCGGTACCGGCTGATGTGTCGTTTCAGCGCCGGCTGGCCAATGCCTGGGCGTCGCTGGGCGACAAGACGCGTGCGAACGCGCTGTTCGCGCAGTTGCTCAATACCCCGCAAACTGATCCGTTGGTCTATCGGGATGCGGCGCGTCTGCTGTCCCGAGAAGAGCCGCAGCGGGCCCTGGATGACTATGCGCGCAGCATGGGCGCGGCAAGGATGATCGAACCGCCACAGGCCGAACCGCGCGACAACCGTGCCATGACCTTGGCCAGCCGTGCCAGCGACAGCGATGACTGGTTGAAGCGCAGCATCCGCAGCGACGTCGACGAGCTGTACCAAAAGCAGAATCCGACGGTGAACCTTTACCACGACCTCGCCTGGCGCACCGACAACAGTTCCTCGGGAGTCTCGGACCTGACCACCCAAACCACCATCCTGCGCATCGACGCGCCGGTGGCGCAAGGTCAGGGCTTTGTCCAGGCTGAAGACATAAATCTGGATGTCAGCAATTTTTCCAGCAGCGACCGGTTCGGCTTGTGCGCGGTGGTGGCGAATGGCTGTACCAGCGCTTCGCAGAGCGTGCGCGGCACCCAGTTGGGCATGGGCTGGCACGATGATCGATGGGCCTTCGACCTTGGCCACACGCCACAAGAATTCACTGTGTCGAACTGGGTGGGCGGTGTCACCTACAGCGGCGACTGGAGCAGCCTGGACTACCGCCTCACGGCATCGCGGCGCCCCCTGACCAACTCACTGGTGTCGTATGCCGGTGCGGTCGATCCGGTCACCGGAACCCAGTGGGGCGGCGTTACCGCCAACGGCTTCACCTTGGGCCTGAGCCATGACCGAGGCGCCAAGGACGGCGTGTGGGCAAGCCTGAGCAGTCATTGGTTAGTGGGGCAGAACGTTGAGAACAACCAACGGCGCACAGCCATGGGCGGTTACTACTATCGCCTGGTGGAACGTGCCGACGAACGTCTGCGCACTGGCCTGACCCTGATGTACATGGGCTTCGACAAGGACTTGAGCGAAGACACTCTCGGCCAGGGCGGCTACTACAGCCCACAGCAGTACTACTCGGTCAGCGTGCCGGTGAACTACGCCTGGCGTAACGCTGACTGGTCGGCCCTGCTCGAAAGCTCAGTGGGTTGGTCGTTCGCGAAAATCGACGGCTCTGATCTCTACCCCAAAGACAATCGCGAAGCTGATCTGCAGAGCCTGCTGGCGCAATCGAACAAGACGCTGGTGGACAACCCGTCCCTGACCAAGGGTGGCAGTAGCAGCAACGGCTACAATTTACGTGTCCAGGGCCTCGTGGAGCGTCGCCTTTCCGATAACCTGGTCCTGGGCGCCGGCATCACCTGGCAGCACAGCGAAGGCTACGCCCCGAGCCGGGCCTTGCTTTACTTGCGCTACACATTTGACCCGTGGCAAGGCAACCTGCCGCTACCGGTGGAGCCGATCTCGCCTTATGCGGATATGCGCTAGAGCGCCACAGCAGCGGCGCCGAGCTGTACACGCAACCCTGTCAGCAAGGCACCGCAGCGCTCATCACGCTGAGCAGCCCCAGGCGCGATGCGTGATTGACGGCGCTTGTCACCGCCTTGAGCGACGCCAGCAAACTACTGCCGTCGCGCGCGGCGCCGAATAGCCGCCGGTTGTTCACGCGAATCTCGACATAGGCCAGTGCTTCGGCCTGAGCCCCATCGCGAGCAGCGTGCTCATGATAATCGGCGATATCGAAGTGAACGCCACGCCGGGCAAATGCATCGACCAGCGCCGCCAGCGGACCGTTGCCCTCACCGCTGAGGTCGAACTGGGTGCCGCCCATGTCGAGCACGCCCTCCAGGTAAGTCACAGCGCCTTCACTGACCAATTTAGGCTGCAACAACCTGTAGGGCTTGCCCTCCTCCAGATAATGCCGGGTAAAGCACGCAAGGATCATCTCGCTACTGATCTCCTGGCCCGATCCATCCGCCTCTTGCTGGACCAGGCTGCTGAACTCCATCTGCAACCGGCGCGGCATCACGACCCCATGCTGTTCAAGCAGATAGGCCACGCCGCCTTTGCCGGATTGGCTATTGACGCGAATGACCGCCTCATAACTGCGCCCCATATCCGCCGGATCGATAGGCAGATAAGGCACTTCCCAGAAGCCATCGGGATTGGCCTGGCGCACGGCAAAGCCTTTCTTGATCGCGTCCTGATGCGACCCAGAAAAGGCCGTGAACACCAGCTCGCCCGCGTAAGGATGGCGAGGATGCGTGGGCAACTGATTACAGTATTCCACCTCGCGCTGGACGTGGATGATGTCCGAGAAATCCAGCTGCGGATCGATACCGCTGGTGTAGAGATTCATCGCCAGGGTGAGGATATCGACATTGCCGGTTCGCTCGCCGTTACCAAACAGCGTGCCCTCGACCCGTTCGGCACCGGCCAGGCAGGCCTGCTCGGCGGTGGAAACCCCGGTGCCCCGGTCATTGTGCGGATGGACGCTGATGATCACGCTGTCACGACGGCTGAAATGCCGGCAAAACCATTCGATCTGATCGGCGAAGACATTGGCCGTGGAGACTTCGACGGTCGTTGGCAGGTTCAGGATCATCTTGTTGGAAGGCGTTGGTGCGAAGACGTCCGTCACCGCCTCGCAGACTTGCAATGCGAAATCCAACTCGGTGAAACAAAAAGTCTCGGGGGAATACTGGAAGGTCCACTGCGTCTCGGGATTGTTGTCCATGTGCTGTTTGATTTCGCGAGTGGCCTGGGTGGCAATCTCGATGCACCCGGCGCGGTCAACACCGAATACCACGTCTCGAAACACCGGTGCGGTCGCGTTGTACACATGCACGATAGCGCGGGGAGCGCCCTTCAATGCCTCAAACGTGCGCTCGATGAGATGGCTGCGGGCTTGCGTCATGACCTGAATCGTCACGTCATCGGGAATCGCACCGGTTTCGATAAGTTCGCGCACGTAATCAAAGTCGGTCTGCGAAGCGGCTGGAAAGCCTACTTCGATTTCCTTGAAACCGACCTTGACCAACAGGTCGAAGAAACGACGCTTGCGTTCGGCATTCATCGGCTCGATCAAGGCCTGATTGCCATCGCGCATATCGACGCTGCACCAGCTAGGCGCAACGGACTGGACCTGGCCGGGCCATGTGCGGTCCGGCAGATCCACGGTGGTGAAATGTCGATATTTGCGGGAAGGATCCTTCAGCATCATGGCGCTTATCCTTTTGATACGTCCATAGGTGGGCAGGCTCGGCATCTGACGCCACCGAACATTGGATCCAATCATAAATGAACATAAGTTGATGCAAATTGCGTTTTCACATCAACAAAAGGATAAAACAACAAAAAATAACCAATAAAATTTAACGCCTTGGTTATTTATGCTCAAACTCTAAATATTTGAACAATTTCAGCTCTAACAGGATCCAGCCCACCCCTAATGCGACGAAACATAAACAGACGGCTCAGCAGGCGCCGGCAACGCATAAGTCGCCCTCATCCATTCAATCTCCGCCTGAGGTGTTCGCCCGAACATCCGCTTGAACTCGCGGCTGAATTGCGAGGCGCTTTCGTAGCCGACGTTGAACGCGGCCGTCGAGGCGCTCATGGTGTTGCGCAGCATCAATAAGCGCGCCTGGTGCAGGCGTGTCGATTTCAAGTACTGCATGGGCGTGGAGTCCGTCACGCTGCGAAAGTGCAGGTGAAAGTTGGGGATGCTCATGTTGGCTTCGTGGGCGAGCGTTTCGACGTCCAGGTGCTCGTGGTAGCAGCTGTGGATCTTGCGGATCGCCCGGGTGATCTTGCCGAAGTGCCCCTGGCGACTGAGCGCGGCGCGCATCGAGCCGCCCTGCTCGCCGGTCAGGATCCGGTAGTAGATTTCCCGTACCAGTGACGGCCCGAGTATTTGCGCTTCGCCCGGGCGACTCATGGCTTCCAGCAAACGCAGCGTCGAGCTGCGCAGCAAATCGTCCATGGGCGAGGCGTACATGCCTTTGGGTTGGGCATCGCTGGGGCCGTGGGTCTCGTCCACTTGCAGCATCAACTCGCTGGCCAGCTGCAAGTCGAGACGCATGTAGACCGCCAGCATGGGCTCAGCTTCGGTGGCGTCGGTCTCCATGGTGAACGGAACCGGGACAGACACCACCAGATAGTGCTGGGCGTCATACACGTAAACGTCCTCACCCAGATAACCGCGCTTGCGCCCCTGGCACAGGATCACGATACCGGGCTCATACAACACCGGCGTGCGCGTCAGCGGCCGGTTCGAACGCAGAAAACGGATGTCCTCCAGCGCGCTGAGGTTGTAGCCCTCGACCGGCGCAAGCTGTTCCATCAACTGCACCATGCGCGAGGTGTTTGAGGCCTGAGTCATTGATGCCCCTTTGCTGGCCGCTCAACCGTCGGTCGAACGGGTCAGCGCTTCCCATTGATCGATCTCACTGGCCGCACGACTGAGTTTGTCGCGCACCAGGTTCAGTGCATCGCTGCCCAACAACACATGCGCAGGAGGCGTCGGGCTGGCAATGATCTGCAACATCGCTTGCGCCGCTTTCCGTGGATCGCCCAGTTGCTTGCCGCTTTTTTCCACGCGCGCTTTACGTATCGGATCGAAACTGGCGTCGTAGTCGGCAATGCTCCGCGCCGTACGCTGCATCGAACGCCCCGCCCAGTCGGTGCGAAACGAACCAGGCGCCACCGCGGTCACAAAGATGTTGAACGGTAGCAGCTCCTTGCTCAGCGTATCGGAGAGGCCTTCGAGGGCAAACTTGCTCGCGCAGTAATAGGAAATTCCCGGCATGGTAATCGTGCCGCCCATGGAAGTGATATTGAGAATATGACCGGCACGGCGCTGGCGAAAATACGGCACGAAGGCCTTGGTCACCGCCACCGCGCCAAACACGTTGACGTCGAACTGGCGACGCATCTCCTCCAACGGCGATTCTTCGAAAATGCCTTCATGGCCGTAGCCGGCATTGTTGACCAGGACATCGACCGGGCCGTAAGTGGTTTCTATCTGCGCCACCGCGCTATCGATTCGGTCGAACTCGGTGACATCCAGGATCACGCCATGGGCACGCTCCGTGGAAAGTGCTTCGAAGGCCTGCAACGCCGCCTCACTGCGCACGGTGCCGATGACACGATGGCCTGCTGCGAGCGCCTCCTGCGCCAGGGCGTTGCCCAAGCCACTGCTCACGCCGGTGATGAAGAGGGTTTTTCTGTCGTGCATGGTGAACTCCAATGGATAAACAGGAGGCCATGGTAACGATCGAAAAATGACCCACCTATGCCGGTTTGCCTTGGGGCATTGCCTATTCCTATCAGCGCGTCAGGTTCCCGGACCGGTCACGTGGGCTGGCAATCTGGCCAAGCGGTCCCAACCGTGTGCATCGATCCCGGCGCAGTTGGGCAACCACAGTGTTTGCAGCGGCAGTTGCTCCAACACGGGCACCACGGCCGACGTGATCCGCGATTCCCCTGGATCAGCCCCAAGCGTCAGGTCCCGCAGCGGCATCCCTGCGAGATGGGCCACCCCGGCGTCAGTCAGCCAAGGGCTGTCATACAGACCCAGGCGCTGCAGGGGCAGGTCTCGCAAACAAGCCAGGTCGGCATCGCGCAGGTTCAGGCCGCTTATTTCAAGCTCCTCCAATGGCAATCCCAACTCGACGAGCTTGCGCAAAACCTTGCCGTCGACGCCCTGGCAAAAGCTCAGATTGAGCCGCTTCAGCGGCAGGCCGACCAGTTGTTTCAGCTCCTTCCAAGTGATGTCGTTCAAGGACAGGTCCAGGGACTCCAACGCCAACCCGCGCAGATCACTCAACGTACTGGCGCAGACGCCCTGCACATCGGAGAGTCCCAATCGCTTGAGCGGAAACCCGTGCAGCACATCGAGCCGCTCGATCACCTGGCGTAGGCACTTGAGGTCCAGCTCCGCGAGCGGCATTCCCTCCAGCACTTCAAGATCGTCTTCGCAGATGAACGCAGAGTGCAGCGAAAGCTTTTCCAGGGGCAGCCCCCGAATCGCCTGCAACACGTTCTCGCTTGCATAACAGTCATCCAGACTCAACCCGCGCAACCCCGTCAGGTCGCCAAGCCAGGACGGATCGTCGAGGATCGCGCCGCTGCCACTGAGCGACAACTGTTCAAGGGGATGACTTGCCAAGTGCGCCATGCCACGGGACGTGAGCTCGCCCACACGTTGCAAGGTCAGGGAGCGCAGCTTGAGGCGTGACAGTGCTTTAAGGCCGTCGTCGGTGATGTCATCGCAACGGTTCAACGACAGTTCCTGCAACGGGCTGTCGCTCAGTTGACGGAGGAAACCGTCATCGAAGTCCTCGCCGTAGGTTTGCAACTTCAGCCGGCGCAAGCGTGCGGGCGACGGGAGGCAATTGGCGTTATCGTCGCGGGAAAAATTACTGACCTCCAAGGTTTCGAGGGCATTGGCGGGTAAACGCTGCCACGTTTCCGGGCCGCAGATAAACCTCGGGCTGTTGAGCACGAGCGTGCGCAAGGGCAGCCCGGCCAGTGCGTCACACCAATCCGGTTCGGCGTTGTTCAACTCCAGATGGTCGACCGGCAGGCCATGCAGTTGCGACAGCCATGGCCCGGGGCGATTTGTATGGGCGGTGGTGTTCAGTTGAGC
This sequence comes from Pseudomonas sp. KB_12, assembly GCF_052114545.1. Lineage (NCBI taxonomy): Bacteria > Pseudomonadati > Pseudomonadota > Gammaproteobacteria > Pseudomonadales > Pseudomonadaceae > Pseudomonas > Pseudomonas sp. KB_12. The sequence continues at coordinate 116,940 of NZ_JBFREY010000005.1, forward strand.
CACCACCATCTTAGCCGCCGGATCGCCCAGGCCCGCCGCGACGCGTAAACCTTCCAGTGATGCGTCCCCGCTGTCGAGCAGATCGCGATAGAGCGATGCGCGCGTGGTGGTGTCATCGGGGTTGGTGGCGAGTTGGGCGATTAGAGCGTTGCGGTTGGGGGTGTGCACGGTCTAGGAGTCTGCGAAAGGGATTGAAGGGGGATATGGCCGTTAGGGAAGCATAAAAAGGAGTCTTACTGAAGAGGGTTGCAGGATTGGGTAGCGCCATATGCTTTCACCCTGTGGCGAGGGAGCTTGCTCCCGCTCGGTTGCGCAGCGACCGCAAAATCTCGGGGCCGCTGCGCAGCCCAGCGGGAGCAAGCTCCCTCGCCACAGTCCTCTCTCTAGCCATGACGATGTGCGGAATGGACGACTGGCTCGCCCTGTTGATAGCCACAAAGCGATGTAGGGAAATACCGCCGCAGAAAGGCCAAAGCTCCTACATGAAGCTCGGAAAGCGGTGTCTTGTGGCGCTTGAGCGGGGCGGCCTATAGTTCCTCGTCGCCCCGATGGCGACTCGGGTTTGGCGACTCGACAACGAGGTAGCTCCTTTCAACTGAATGAGGTCCTACCGATGAACCGATACATGCCCATCACCGGCGTCGACTGCGTCCCCGCTACCCTGCTGATCGACACCGAAGCCCCGCTTGATGTCCTCTTCGAAACCGCTGACTACCGCATCCGCACCGTGACCCAACTTCTGGAAAATATCGCGTTCCGCTCGGAGATCAGTTCCGACACGCTGGTGCTTTCCGACTTCTGCAAAATGCTGACGATCGCGCTGCGCGATGGGTGTGATGTGATGGATGTGATTGGCAGACGATTGCGGGCGCAGGCGGCGGAGTAAGTGAAGACGGGCGACTATGGCCATAACGTAGCCCCCACCGTCGGGAGCAACTACATCTATCTACTCCGATGAGCTGTGGCGCAGTTCGTCAAGAACTGCGCCACATTTTCAATCCAAAATGGCGCGATTCTGAGAACTGCGCCATAATCGCGCCAAATCTTCTCTAACAGCGCCAACATAACCATGCCTTCGACCACCAATATACTGAACAGTATCCTGGCATCCAAGAGTGGGGCGAGCCTCTCAGAGCTCTTGGCCTGGCACCCTGAAATTGCCCGGCGAACGGCGCAGCGCATCCTTGCAAACCTGGTCGAAAGCAGCCAAATCACTGCACAGGGAGAAGGCAGGGCACGACGTTATTTCGCAATAGAACACCAGGCCGAAACCCACGCCCTGAATACTGACACCGATGCCTTCCCTGCCTTCATTCCATTATCTGCAGACAGCCGGGACATACTCGCCTATATCAACCAGCCCACAGAAGCGCGCAAGCCGGTGGGCTACCAACGTGACTTTCTGGACGCCTATCGTCCTAACGAGACAGGGTACTTACCTGAGTCGTTGCGGCGCCAATTGCACAGGATGGGCAAAACCGCAGATGCGACGGAGCCAGCAGGCACTTACAGCCGGGCGGTCCTGAATCGCTTGTTGATTGATCTGTCGTGGGCATCAAGCCATCTGGAAGGGAACACCTACTCACGGCTCGACACGCGACAACTCATCGAGCAAGGTAAGGCAGCACAGGGCAAGGCCGCTATAGAAACGCAGATGATCCTAAACCATAAGACAGCTATCGAGCTTTTGGTCGAGAACATCGAGAGTGCCGAGTTCAACCGTTACACATTGATGAACCTGCATAGCTCCCTGGCCGAAAACCTACTGCCCAACCCAGCAGACGAGGGCCGAATTCGCCAGCACGCCGTCGACATCGGGAAAAGCACCTATCGCCCGCTCTCAACGCCACAGCAAATTGAAGATGCACTGGACGTCCTGCTTGGCAAAGCCAATCAGATCGCTGATCCGTTCGAGCAGTCTTTCTTCATGATGGTGCACCTGCCCTACTTGCAGCCCTTTGCCGACATCAATAAACGCACATCCCGACTGGCAGCGAATCTCCCCTTGTTCCGTGCCAATCTTTGTCCGCTGACCTTTCTGGATGTACCGGAGCAGGCCTACAGCCGAGCCACATTGGGTGTGTACGAAATGACCCGTGTAGAGCTGCTTCGCGACCTGTATATCTGGGCCTACGAACGCTCAACACAGGAATATCTGGCAATCAAGCAAGACCTTGCGGAGCCGGACCCTTTACGCCTGGCATGGCGAGACTTCATCAAGAAGACCATTCGGGAAATCATCACTCACCCAGAACTTGACCCATTGTCATGTATTCAACGCTCGGTAGCGGAATATGTTTCAGAAAGAGAGCAGCCGCAAGTGCAAGCGCTGATCATCGAAGAACTCCGTCGACTGCACGAAGGGGTGCTCGCACGCTACGGGTTACGACCATCGGAGTTCATGTCCTGGAAGTCGCTCCATGGCCACTGATGGATGTTCACTGCGCAAAAATGGGGACAGATTTATTTATAAATCGAGCAAAACCAACAAGCCTGCCCACTCTGCACTCCGCAAAATAAATCTTCCCCTTTTTGCTCCCTTTTTGCTGCGAAGTGAGGAGGCTGCCTAGATGATTCCCAGATTTATTTTAGAGTCTAGGAAACAAAAAAAACCTCCCCTTTTCTCCATTATATCTGTGGAAAGTATCAGGCGTCGCCCCTGAGCCCCCTCGTATCTGTTACATCGTCACGATATACAAGGAGACTGCCCTTGGGCCAGCTACCTACCCAGCCACACGGCCACCCACCGCTTAAATAAGCGGAAAATATTCCCTCAAAAAAATTATTAGTCTTACCTTGAACAGCTCGACTATACAGACAGCACTTTAGATCCGAGACAACATCATCCAATAGTTCTCTATGCTTCGGGGAGAGCTGCTTTTGAACTGAGTGACTCAACTCACCCAAAAGTTCGGATAGTTTAATATCCATCTCAGTATATTTTTCGCCCCCACCGTAAACAACATCCCAAACCTCACTCATTTTCTCAGATCTTAAGTCAGCCCAAGTGAAAAATTCTTCCCCATAGACCTGACCCCAAGCATATTTTTTTGCCGTTGCAAGATCAGAAATTTCGGCATTCCCCAAAACAACTTGATTGACAGACCTCAAGAGCAACCGATTTTTTACAAAGCCAATAACTTCATTTACCAGATTGCTATTTTCACCCAACTCTACTTCCCTACCCATTTCAACCACACCTCTGTCTTAGCGCCGTCGACGTTGCGGACAGCGAAAAAGGGGACGGATTTATTGATCGTTCCCACGCTCTGCGTGGGAATGCATCCCGTGACGCTCTGCGTCACCATCCAGAAGCGGAACGCGGAGCGTCCCTGGCGACATTCCCACGCAGGAGCGTGGGAACGATCGATATGTATTTTCAGCCTTAAAAATCACATGGTTGCAATTTGTTCCATGAGAGCTTGCTCCCTCGCCACAATGAAATTATTGAACCGCCTGCCCGGCTGATTCGGAAGGCGTCGTAGTGACCGCCGGCTCTATAACTTTCGCGGAACGCCCTGTATCGACATCACGAACTTCGTAATACCACCATTTCATCGAAGAAATGCCATACAGCCCATAGGTACGGCCACCGACCAAATCCACGGTCATTTCAATTGGACGTGAGTATCCGGTTCCAATAGCGTACTTAACGGAAAGTTTATGCCTTCCTGCGCCGAGTCGATACTCGGTTTGGCGGGCTAGCCAATATAGCGACGTATCGTCATCGATCTCGTCTATCGACAGATGCTTGTCGAACTGCCGAATTGTCGCGACCTCGTCCCAGGGTTTTCCTTCTGCGCTTTTATGTTCGTAATGAATGCACCCGGTCAGCGTGAAGCAGAATAAAGTCATCACTACAAAGCGTAAAACAACATCGTGTCGCATCAATGGCCCTCCAAGGCACGTTTTTATCTAGAAAAGACATAAATACCCTTTTCGCAAGACGGATTGGCTGGACGCTTGCAGTCTAGGTAATGGTTGAAGCGATGAACGAGCGACGGCAGCCACCTTACCGGCATCATTTTGGGCAGTTCAACTGTTCAGGGCGAAGCTCAATGGAAAAGAGTGTGCTGTTTCGGGCCAGGTAGTGATGCTCCTGGTGAAACTTGAACCTGCGCATCATCGTCAGCAACTGCGGTTCCTTGCAGGCCAGTTCCTCCAAATCACGGCGTACTCTCGCCTCCATGCTGGCCTTGCGTTCCTCGGAGAGGCTGCTCGCTGCTAAGTCGATCCTGTAGCGGTAGAAGATCGTGTCACCGTACGTAAAACCGACGTACTCAAGGGTGGTAATTGCATCCAGTTGCTTTGGCAGCGTCGCGTCCAGCTGGGCGAGGTGCTCGACCAGCAGCGCCTGTTGGGCCATCTTCTCCTGCTCGGCTTTGAGCGCGAAATAGCGTCCAATGCCGGCAATCAGTACTACCGCAGCGATACCCAAATAGAAATTACGCGGGTTGCGCCGTTTCTTCGGCGCCAACTTCATCAACATCTTGAATGACTCGTCTAAGAATGAAAAAGCCCTAGCGAAACTAGAAGCTACGGGTGAAAACGGTTTAGCCTGACACAACATCCTCGAGGGAGCACTCGGCCAGCCGTTTTCATTTCTTATAGGTGTATCAGCTGGTTAGCCGCTAAGTAAGCGCCATTTAAATCCGTCCCCTTTTTGCTGCTTTTTGCTATTTCTTACTTTTAATAGCCCCATACAAAACAGGATTAAATCCTTCAGGCCAAACCGTCCACTCATCATACATCGCGCCAGCCAAATTACATTTATCTATTTGCACAACCTCAAAATTTGCCCCATACAATTCAGCCCCTTGAAAATTCACCCCCTCGACATCCGCCCCCTTAAAATTTGCCATTGAAAGATCTGTCCTTGAGAAGTCCGCGTAGGCAAGGATAGATTCTGATAAATCAACCCCCCTCATTACTGAGCCTATTAAAATGGCATTCATTAGCGCTGCGTGCCTCATCTTCGCACCATTCAATATAACGAAGTAAAAAACAGCGCTCCTCAGATTTGCACCAGTAAAATCAGCACAACTAACATCATCCCTCTTAAAAATCGCCCGATGTAAATTTGCCTCTTTAAAATCTGCCCCAACAAAACTATCAAATGGAAACTCTAAAACCTCACCTGTTTCAAACCTTATAGCAATCATTTATCACCCCAATCTAACGGAGAAATTTCTAGACTAGCGGTCGGTCTTTTCTTTTCAGCTTTATAGGGCGTCAACACCCCAGGTACTACATCAGACTCTCTACCCAGTACTTTTGCCGCAATATATCGATGATTCCCGTCTACAATCACATTGCCATCCATCTTAATCGCTGGAGCTATGTCCCCGTTTAGGAGTCTATCGACATATCGCTGAATTGCAGGTAGAGACACACCATCTTGCGCACTAATAGTTTTGTCTCCTTGGAGTGCTTCTTGAATAATTTCTGGGGTTACGTCTGATCCTTTAGAACCCCCCCCTGAACTGCCCCTTTTGCATCGCTTAGAAGCTCATCTGCTGTACCACCCAGATTGGGAGTAGAGCCACCTTTCAAAGCAGAGGAGAGTTCTCCGGATAGTGCCTTACCCCCAACGTGCGCGGCTAGCAGTTCTACCAGCGACTGAGCAGCCTTATAGCCGAGATCCCCGGTCGGGCTCGCTTCTCCGGGATACTGAGCAGGATCAAATGAAGCGAGAACTCGCTCTCCCTCTGCTGAGATATAAGGAGCGTTGGTCTGGTCGAAAGATTCAGCTGCGCTGGCAAACGCGAGAGTTCCCACTGAAAAAGGGGAGGGATTTATTTAATAACTGAGCAAGCAAATAAATCCGCCCCTTTTTCCTACATAAATTACTACTCCTTAGGTATATAGATACAGAATTAGCAACGAAAACAAACGAAAATATTATGGAGGACCACATCCTCATATAAACGCATCTCAAATCTTAAGTCAGAAACTGAAACTGTCCTCAAATACTGTCTGCCCCCCTATTCTGACGACACATTGCCGTGCCACCTCGACGGGTACTACCTTGCCTAAAAACGGCATCATGGCCTTGTAGAACACCTTGTCACAGGCTTCATCTTTACTAAACGGTTGGGCTCTGCCCTCAGCGTCCGCAGTAATGTGGCAGCCCGCTACTAAATCAGCTGGCAGGTCTTTAAAGGCGACAGGCTTTTGAGTAGTGCCCGACTGCGCCTCGATCATTTCATTGCAACCACCGGTTACGGCCCCTTCCTTAACGGTTTTTACAAAAGCAACGCGCTCGTAATCGGTACCGCTGAAAACAGTCTGGTCATTGACGCTAACGCGATACTGCGAAGGCTGGAGCATGATGGATTTGATGCAAAACTGTGTTGTGACCGGCTGATTATTCACCGAGGCCGTCGCCGACTTGCAACCCGGGACTGCGTTGGCGAAGCCACCGTTTTGCGCGCTACCTACGACAGGAATACGCTCCTGAGGCTGCGTGATGTCATAGGCATGCAGTTCACAGCCTCCACCCACAAACTGGAGTTCCGCCAGATAAACCTTGCCCTTCTCCGGTGTAAAAATGGTGCTAATCGGACCGCAACGATAGCCGCGGTTGATACTTTCGCCAGTGGCGTAACCCGATACCTCGAATGGCTGATCGGGATCAGCTTGCACTTCCAACTGAGGGAAATGCTTCAAGGTCGCGCTGTGGGCCGTTTCGTTGAGCTTGGCAATCCAGCCGAACACTTTGCCGCGACCGGAATCCACCACTGTCCCCTGCACATCCATACGCCGGTCTGGGTCCGTCGCTCGCCTGATTGCAAATTCCACAGGGACGACATTGCCCGTCGCTTTCATGATCACCTTGGCGTGCTGGGCGTCTACGGTCACTTTGTTTTGGTGCAGTTGGATGCCGTCGTTGAGCACGGTGGGGGAAGAGTCTCTGACGTTGGATTTACAGCCTGGCAACGTCAGGATCAGGCTCAACATTAGTAGTGATGCTTTCTTCATGAGTAACTCCAAGTACATCCTAAAAAATTATAGACCTGGAGAAAAGTGGACAGATTTTTTTAAAACCGAGAGAATTCAATAAACTCGCCCCCTCAGCGCCTTATAAAATAAATCCGTCCCCTTTTTCCTTTGTCTCTCACGCCCCCCGCCCGGACACAAAAGACTTAACGTAGTCCCAACGAGTAACAACCCAGCACAATGCAAATATCCATGACAGAGGGAACCCGAGCCAAATAAAAACCCAACTTGAATCAGTCTGAAACAACAGTGAAATTAACACTGCAACTATCATCGCAAGAAAAGTACTCACCCCCCACACGATAGCCAACAATGAAAAAGCCAGCACCACCACACTAATAAATCTGTCTCCTCTCATTCGCGGTCTCATTAGGAAAAAGGGGACAGAAAAAAATGGGACCGATTTATTTATCAACGTACAAACCAATAAGCCTGCTCACCTCATAAAATAAATCTGTCCCCTTTCGATCCCTTTTTGCTGGTATCGTGCATTTAAGCGTCAGTAATTAAATTTCGTTTTCACCTCACCCTCACGGCGATAGGATATTGCGAAAGAAAGCCATTCCTCACCTCGCGCCTTGCCCTCTGCCCTCAACTCCTTTATTAGCCTATACAGTTTTGCACTATTAAAATCGGTATCAGCATCGGTTACTTCAACACCATCTTTCTCAACAGTCAGCACCGACTCCATATACCCTTCACCCACCTCAACCTCATAACAGAAATAGTCATAACCAAAAACTATTCCAGATTCAATCAAAGAAAATATTTCCTTCACAATTTCTAAATCTTTAGTAACCATTACTCACCTCTGGAATTTTGCCAGCTTCATTTTCAAAGGATACCGTTCGACTTTTACCATCGATAGTATAGGTCAACTCCATAGTATCCGGCCTTAGCGAAGCTGGATTTTCACGCTTAAATTTTATAAACGTTGGCCCTATAGTTTTTGATGGATCATTCAACGCCTCACGCATCCTGTTTTCATAATAAACTTTATATGCCGAACTGTTAAAGTTTCTATCTTGAGGAAACAAATTATAACCATCACAGGTACCACCCTGACTACACGCTTGAGCATGCCCACCAACGTCCGTTTCGCGCCCTTCCTTACCTGCAGCCGTCTGCCTCGAATCCCTTGGGACTTTGACATTAGCGGGTGTAAACGTCAGCTCTTCTACCATGCCATGACTATTCGTAACGAAGGCGTCGCCATTATCTAGCTCATACCGAGTATTAGGGCTCCTGGCCTTTGGATTATTAAGTATTTCGTAAGTGGGCGACCCTTTGACTGACTGGCTGGTATCCACCTTCACGACAGGATGCGAAGCATTCGACTCAGTTGCACTATCGCGGGCATTCGGTTTCGATCCGTCAGGCGTTACCGACGGTTGATCGTTTTTCGACCCCGCCTCTACCCACCCCTTCGACGGTGTATCCCCAAACTCCTTAGCCCAATCCGGATGTTTCGGATCAATCTCCAGCCCGTCGGTCCCCTTCGTTATATTATCCGAAGGCCCCTTACCAACAATGCCAATGACCTTACCCGCCCCTGCACTCGCAGCGTTTGTAACCGTCCCCAAGGCGATATTCAGCAGCGTCGTTGCGCCACGAACGTATACATCGCCCGGCTTCTCCAGACTTTTACGGAGGTCGTCTTCTTCCTGTAAATGCTCCTTGCTCTTACCCGTAAGTCCGCTCGCAATCGATTTGGAGATTGAATCTTTGGCTGCTGCGATTTTGTCGCCAAACAGCTTTTCGACTATCACGTTGCCGGCCAGACCGACAGCCATTTTACCAGGGCCCATGCCGGCCTGGATTCCCAAACCCAGAAGCTGCGCCTGCTCTACTGGCAGCCCATCTAAGTAAGTTTGAAGCGCCGCCGTTTTTTCCAGCAGTTGACTGCCTGGCGTGCTCTCTTTCAAAGGAGAGAAAAACGCGACGTGATCGATCCTATCCGAATACTTGAAACGTTCAGCCTTCTTCGGGCCTTCGTTATTCTCAGGACAGCCACCCGAGGCCTCGCAAGCTTTTTGCAGCTTGGCGAACTCTGCGAATGCTACCGCAGCGCCTTTAATGACGATCACATCTGCGGTCGTCAGGTCTTTGATCTTCCCAGGATCCTTACCATTGCGAACAAGATTCTTCGCAATATTCAGCGCAACCTCATCCCCCAACGCAGCCCTCGCGGAAGCAGGAACCTCCTCTATTGATACCCGCTGTGCCTGTATGCTGTTCCAGGCCTGTCCAGCGGCCTGTACCGGCCCACTAACCAGCTTGAGTGCGTCCTCATACGCTTTCAGGCTGCTGTCGGGGTAGCTTTTGATGCTGTTCTTCCAAGCCTGCACCGTCCCAGAGGGATCCATCACCGCGTCCACCGAGGACTTGGTGACGTACAAGTCGGTCCGAGATTCATCATCCTTGGTGATTTCGTAGGCCTTGCTCACATCCCGATTGAGCCCAGCCGTCGAATCAGCCCCGGTTTTAGAGTCATTGCGCACCACGACTTCACCGGCCCCAACGGTGGCGCGGACGGTCTGCTGACGATCCTTCTCATACTCCCAACCGCTGATGCTCCAACCGTTTTTATCTTTCTCGCCTTTACCAACCTGACTGCTGTCTTGGGCGCCGCTGCCACCCTGGGAGTAGCTGCCACCCACGTTCAGGTAATAGCCATGTTCCTTATCTTTACCGGCAATATCACTGAAGCCCAGGGTTCCGGTGTCCAGTTTGAGGTTGCCGTTATCGGCAGCGATCAAGGCACCGTCCAGCTGGGTGTGATCCTCGGTGCGGATGTCGACCTTGTTTTTACCGGTGATGCTGGTCTGCTGCTCGACCCAATTGGTCTCACCGGTTGTCTGTCCATACCCCACAGAGCCACTGACGCCAGCCCCTGGACCAAAGGTCGCTGTGACGCTGAGGTCGAACTCTTTGCCTTTGACTTCGCCGGTGTCAGGCACCGAGGAGACGTTCAGGTCGCCGCCGACACGGCCAACGACCTCATCGCCGCGCAGGGTGGCACCGCTGATGTTGGTGTCTTTGCCACTGGTGAAGCCCAGACGGTTGCCCGCGTAGAGGTAGGCTTCTTGCTGTCGGTTACCTTCCCGATCAAGATTGCCCTTGCCGATGTTCACGCTGACGTAGACGCCTACGCCTTGAGAGCCGAACGTCAGGCCCGCCTCGCCACCACCGTTGTGTCGATTGCTCTCACTGTCGCTGGCATTCTGCGCCGACCTGATGTTCAGCTCATTACCAGCATCGAGCGCAATATCTCGCCCAGCCTTGACCTGAGTGCCTACCAGGTTGATGTCGTGGCGGGCGTCCACGTTGACATCCCTTCCAGCGGCAACCTGAGTGGCCGTCGAACTGCCGTGAACGCCATCCTCGGTGGCAACACCGTAGCTGCCGCCGGCGCCTAGCTTGAAGCCACCACTGGTGCCGCCATGAATCCCACTCCAGCTTTGGCGATCAGTGCTTTCCTGGCTGACACTGCCCTTCGCCACATCCAGCGTGACGTCGCGACCTTTGACGTTGATATCCCGCCCGGCCTTTAGCTGACCGCCTTTGACCGTGACGTCGTTGCCGGCATTGAGATTCAGGTCGTTGCCCGCATCGAACGTCGACGCGCGATTGGTCTGCTCAATGACCTGCTGGTTACTGGTTTGCGTGCTGTTGCCGAATTTGACGTCGACGGTCGGTCCATTGACGAATTGGGCGACGGCATCGACGCCTTTTAGGGTGCTGGACGTCTTACTGACGCCGTTCTCCCCTTTCCCGGCACCACTGACCGCATCCTTGGTGTTGCCGTAGTTATGATTGAACGAAATACCAAGCCCATTACGACTGGCTTCGCGCTCCTGCTCGGTCAGTTGGGTTTCACGCGCAGCATCCACATTGATATTGCGTCCTGCCGTGAAGCCTATGTCGCGGCTGGCACGCAGATCGGAACCCGTCTGGTTGATATCGCGCTGAGCGTTGATGGCAACATCTTGCCCTGCACTGATCTGGCTAGCGGCAGCGGTTTGCTGTTCCAGACGATTCTTGTTCTTGAGGCTATCGGCACCTGCGAAGAAATTGATGCCATTAGCATCCGAAGAAACACCGATCCCAGCCTGCTTGTTCTTTTCCCAATCCCGCTCGGAACGACTGTTCTGCGCGGCCAGAACATTCACATCACGCCCGGCATTCAAGCTGACATTGCGCCCAGCATCGATACCACTACCCACGAGGTTGATGTCACGCTCAGCCTGCAGGGTCGCATCGCGTTCCGCCGTCACCTGACTGCCGACGCTGGTACTGCTCTGCGCGATCCGACCCGACTCTTTCGCCGAGGAGAACGACAGGAAGCCACCCGAGACCGAGAGCCCGGTTTTCTTCTTGTATTGCTCGCTATGGCTGTAAGCGGTGTCATTGGCCGCGACGAGGTTGATGTCGCCGCTATCCTTGACCAAGCCCGCACGCAGTTCCACGTCATTACCAGCGGTGGTTTCGCTGGCGCGCAAACGCAAGTCGTTGCCCGCGACCAGCACCACATCGTTGCCTGCTTCCAGTTCGCTGGCCACTTGGGAGGCCGTGGTTTTCAGCTCGCTTTTGCCGCTCTTGGACAAGCCGAGGAAACCCGATTTGGTTTTCTTGCTATAGGAGCCGTGCTCTTCGATACCCGAGAGCACCGCCACATCACCAGTGGCACCCACCACCAAATCATTGCCGGCGTTCAACTGGCTGCCGATCACCGTGACGTTGCGGCCGCCATCCAGCGTGACACCGCCACCGGCGGCCTGGCTGGTATTGACCGTCAGGTCTTGCCCCGCCTCAACCACCGACGCGACGTTGGTGCTGTCATAACTTTCCCGTTGTTCGCTTTTACTGCGGCCAAAGGAGCCTTTGCTTTTCTTCGAGTAGAACTCTGCGGTTTCGTCCGTTGCGGACAGCAGACTGATGTCGCGCGTGGCGTCGAGCGCAACGTCCTTGGCCCCTTTCAGTTGACTGGCGACGAGACTCAGGTCTTGCCCTGCCTTGGCGCTGAGGTCCCCACCCGACTGGATAACCGAAGACTGCTGACGCACCAGGTCGCTGCTGCTTTTGACTTTTTTGCTCTGGGACGAGCGATGGCTTTCGTTGGCGGCAGACGTGATCGCGATATCGCGCCCGGCAGTCAGCGCCAGGGTGCTCTGGGCGATGACGTTGCTGGCAACGACCCGCAGGTCCTGCCCGGCCGTCACCTTCATCTCCCGGCCCGCAGTAGCGCTGGAACCATTTTGGGTAATGGTTTGGTCCCGGTGCCTGCTCCCCATCGTGTTGTTGTCCACCTGCTCGGCGGAGGTGATGTTTACATCACGCACCGCCTGCAAGCCCATGTCATTGCCGCTCTTGAGCACGCCCCCCTTGTTGGCGATATCCCGTCCTGCACCCATCGTCAGGTCATGACTCGCCTCAATCCGCGCCGCGTTGTCAGCAAATTCGCGTTGCTCAGTCTTGTAGCCAGTGCTGCTGGCATGCCGAGTGATGGTTCGCTCATTGGTCAAATCACCAGCCACGGCAACAACACTGACATCCCGCCCAGCAATAACCCCACCCGCCCTGTTAGTCAGGTTATTACTCGCCAACGCATCCAGCCGACCACCCGCTTCCATCAACCCACTGTTGACCAAGCTGTCGCCCGCCGTCGCCCTCAGGTTGCTGGACGCACGCAAGGTGCCCGCATTGTTCAGGTTCTTACCCGCAATCAGGCTGACGTCTGAGCCCTGAATCAGCGCACCATTCGGCGCCAGACGATTATTGGCTTGAGCCAGGTAAAGCACCGGCACCAGCACCTGTTGATTATTCACCGTCCGGTTTTCCATCCAGACGATGTCATGGGTCAGGGCCGCAACCTGTTCGGCGGTCAGGCTGACGCCCAGGGATAGGTTGAGACTGTCCTTGCTGGCGATGGCGTTGTTCATCAGGTACTTGAACATGCCGTCGTCGGAGTTCTGGCCGTCGAGGAAGCGTTGGCCGGTGCGGGCGATCACCGCCTGTTGGATCAGGCGTTGTTCGTAGAAGCCGTCGCCCAGGCGCTTGGCGGCGGTGTCCGGGTCGTAGCCCAGGTTTGTCAGCAGGTAATCGGAGCTCATGAACCGGCGCATGTCGGTCAGCGCCGGGTTGGTCTCGATCAGGTACTTTTGCGGGTTGGCCTGGAACGAACGGTCCGGCAGGCCACGCACTTGCGTCAGGCCCGTGCTCTGGGTCGGCGTGGTGGAGCCGTCGCCGCTCATGCGGAACAGGCCGTTTTGCCCGGTGGGCAAGTCAAAACCCGGCAAGGCCAGCGGATCGACTTGTTGCTGGGTCAGGCTCGGGGGTAGCTGCCGATTGACGCTGATACGGGTCGAGAAGGCGTTGTCGGCCTGGGTGTCGGTGCGCGGGCCGGAGCCGACGTAGTTGTAGCCGCCACGCACGACGCCGCTGTTGAGGTCGCCCTGGGTAGGAATGTCGACGGCACCACCGGCCTGGATAATCGCGGCATAGGTCTGGTTATCGGTAGTACTGGTCTGGGTGCGAAACTGCAGAAACTCAGTCTCGGTCATGCCGATGAAGCGGCTCATCGCTGCTTCAAGGCCACCCAGGTCGTTGGCGTTGTAGTCCGGACTCTGCAACCAGTATTTGTTGGTGAAGTCATTCGCGGCGGTGCGCCAGCCACTCGGGTGGCGCGTGCGTTGGGATCTGAAGGTGCGCGAGGTTTCGGTCTCGCCAGTCTCGATGCCGATGTTGTTCAGGCTGACGAGGTTGGCAGTCAATGCACCGCCGACGCCGATGCTGCTGCTCCGGTTGGTCAGGGTGTCGCCCTGGATATTCAGGTTGCCGCCGGTGGTGATGCTGGAGGCGGCGCTGGCCGCGGTGACTTCGAACTTGTCGCGCTGGATGATCTGCCAGACGTGGTTTTGCTTGGGACCGTCGCAATCACCTGGGATGCAGGCCACTTCCCTGATCGAGGCGGTGTAGATGCCTGCATCGTTGGTGGTCAGGACCTCGCGGACGTTGTCGATCGTGCTGGCCGCCAGGCGCATGTTGCCGTTGCTCTGCAGCGAGCCGGAGCTGTTGAGAATGCGGCTGGCACGGGTGCCGAGGCCGTCGCGATCGATGCTCAGATCACCCAGGCTGTAGATATCGGCATAGCGGTTGGTCAGGCTATTGACGCGCAGGTTGGTATTGCCGCCGCTGAAGATCAATCCGTGCTCGTTGAGCAGGTCGCCGGTCGATACGCCGAGCGCGCCGGCACTGCCCAGCGTGCCGTAGTTGTTGATCGTGGCGGCCGTGACGCTCAGGTCCGCCGCCGAGGTCAGGCGACCGTAGCTGTTGAGGACGCCATCGACCACGACGGTTGTGTTGCCGCCGCCAGCGATGCTGCCGTTTTGCTCCAGATTGATCAGCGCGGCCTTGAGGCCCAAGGTGCCGAGACTGCTCAAGCGGCCGTTGCCTGTATAGGCGCCGGTCAGTTGCAGGTCGATGGCCCCATCGCTGCCAATCAGGCCGTCGACGCGCCAGTTGCTGCCACGGCCCACCATGCTGTCGGTACTGAGCAACTGGCCGGTGGCGGTCTGGGTCAACTGGTCGACATTCACGACCAGGTGCCCGGCCTGGATCGCCGTGTTGTTGGTCCAGCGATCAGCCGTCACCGTCAGGTTGCCATAGGTCACCAGCTGACCGCCGGCCTGCCCCAGGTTGGCTTGGCTGATGCCGAACAATCCCAGGCCAGTGTGCAGCAGCTTGCCACCCACGTTCTGGACGCTGCCGGTGTTGAAGCCCACGTCATTACTGGCGGTTTCCAGGGTGCCGTCGTTGTTATCGAACAGGCCACCGATCTTGAACACCGTGGTGCTGTTCTGGCCCAGGGTGCGCAGTTGGCCTTTCTGGTTGCTCAGGCTGGCGGCCAGAATGTCCAGGCAGTCCTGGCTTTCGATGATGCCCGCGTTGTTGTTCAGTGCGCCCGATAGGTCAAAGTCGATGCGACTGGCGCTGACCTGCCCGCCGCCGCTGTTGTCCATGCCCCGGCCACTGACCCAGACCTTGCCCGTGGCGTATATCCCGCCGTTGCGATTGTTGATATCCGCCACCGCGTTGGTGACCACGACATCGCCGGCTTGCGCAGCGATGCGTCCGCCGTCGTTGAACAGCCCAGCCAAGGCTCGGATGCTGAGTCCTTGAGCCTGGATCGTGCCGCCCTGACGGTTCACGTCATAGCCGTTTTTCAGCACGCCGGTGGTTCGTGCCTCCAGCGCGGCCTTGACGCTGGACAGCACGCCGCCACGGTTGTCCAGGTTGGTGGCGAAGACATTCAGCTTGGCGTCCTTGGCGATGATGCTGCCGCCCTGGTTATCGATGTCGCCGGATACATCCACGGTAACCAGGCCCTCGCCTTGCAGCGTGCCCTTGGCGTTGTCCAGGCTGGCGGCCTTGAACTCGACGCCGGCACTGCGGCTGGCGATCAGGCCTTGGTCAGCGTTGTTGACCTTGCCGGTCGCAGTGACCAGCAGCTTGCCATTGGCGGCCACGGTGCCTTTATTGCTGTTGTCCAGGCTGGCGGTGCGCACGGTCATGACGCCTTGGCTGGATAGCTCGCCGCCCCGGTTATTGATCGCGCCCTCGTTGGTGATGTCGAGGTTTTTACCGGCCATGACCAGGCCGGTCAGGTTGTCCAGGCTGTCGAGGACCAGGGTCGCGCTGTTCAGGCTCGACAGTTCACCTGCATTGTTTTCCAGATGGCCCAGGTTGGCCGTCAGCAGGCCCTGGCTATTGATCAGGCCGCCCTGGCTGTTGAGGACTTGATCGGCGCTCAGGTGCAGTTCGGTGTTACCCAGGATCCGGCCTTTATTGCGGTTATCCACAACGTTGCCGGTGACGGTGGTGTTGCGCTGCCCACTGAGTGTGCCGCCCTGGTTGTTCAACGCTGCGGTGGTCGTGACATTCAGGTCGCGACTGGCAATGACGGTTTTGCCAGCGTTGTTCAGTTGCTTGGCAGTGAGGGTGACATCACCCGTGGTATTGCGGCTGTTATCGGCGTTGACCCCGGCTTCGATAATGCCGTTGTTGCTCAGCGTGCCACCGCTGTCGAGGTGAATGCTGTCGCGCGCCACCAGGTTGTTCTGGCTGGTCAGGTCGCCCTGGGTCTTCACCCTCAGTCGGCTACCGGCATACACCTGGCCGCGGGTTTCCAAGCTTTTGGCGTCGATGTCGACGGCACCGGCAGCCGCCGTCTGCGCCAAACTCAAATGACCATTGGCATCCAGCTGAATATCCCCCCCACTGGCAACCATCTTGCCATCCAGCTTCACCCCAACCCCGGCCTCAGTCCCCACCAGCTTGATCGCACCGGCGTACATCCCACCCAACGCCGACGAGTCGATAGCCAGCTCCGGTTTCGCACTGCCGTCATCGGCACGGGCAGTGGCGTTCAGGGTATTGGCGTTGACGTCATTGCGCCCAGCCACGATGGTCAGGTTCTTGGCCTGGATCTCGGCATTGATCTTGGCGCTGCGGGTGATGATTTCGAAGCGGTCGACGTTGTTCACGTTGAGGCCCGCGCCTTCAATGGCGACGCTGCCCTGGTCCACCTGATAGCGGCCCACCTGGCCGTTTTCGATGATCGGCTTGCCCGTGGTCAGGGTCGCCTTCGGGGTGTTGATAAACCCGCAGCCATTGCAGGTGATGCCATAGGGGTTGGCGACGATGACGTGGGCCGACTGCCCCGCCACTTCGGTGTAGCCGCGCAACTGGCTGGGGTTGCCGCCGTTGACTTCGTTGAGGATGACCTTCGCGGCCGTGCCCTGGAGGTTCGGGTTGCCGAGGATGATCCCGCCCAGTTGCGTGGACTGGGCGGGGTTGGTGGCGTTGTTGAGGATCACGCCGTTGCTGCCGACGTTGTAGTCCTTGAACTGGTTGTGGGACAGGCCGCTGCCGTTGGGCTTGGCGATGTTGACCACCGGCACGCCGTTGCCGGCCTGGCCGAGGCTGGTGCCCGGGGCGCTGACCACGATACCGCCCGCCTGCGCCCACATCGGCTGCCAGAACATGACGTTGGCCAATAGGAACGCCAGGCCGCGCTTGGGCATGCCCCAGAAGGCGTCGCGGGTTTGCAGGGCAGCAGAAGGCTGGCGGGCCAGGAAGGCGTGTTGGCGGTCGTCCATGATCAGGTCTCGTTGCAGCAAAAATTAGATAGATACATCCACGCGGAAGTAGATCGGCGCTTCGCGCTCGGTCAGTGCATCCGGACGTTCCAGGGAATGGGCGAAGGTGACGCTGGCGCTCAGGTGCTCACCGCGGGCGAACAACTCCAGCGAGTTGCTCGACATGCGCCCGTGCTGATCGCCGTTGTAGCGATTACCGCTAATCACGCCCTGGTCGTAACCGAGGCTGGTGCCGTACTCGGCGAACACCGGGCGCAGCCATTCCACGGTCACCGGGCGGCTCCAACGCAAGTCGTTGCGCCAGTAGCCGCCGCTGTCGCCGGACAATGTCTGGTCCTTGTAGCCGCGAATCGACGACAGGCCGCCCAGGCTCATGCGCTGCGGGCTGAACAGCACGTCTTCGCTGCGCTGGCCGGTCATCAGGCTGCTGAAGCTGAAGGATTCGCCACCCAGTTCAAAGGGTTGCAGGTAGCTGAGGGTGGCGGTGTATTTGCGATAGCGCGCATCCGGCACTCCAGGGCCCGGCTCATGATCGCCCTGGGCATCGAGGGCGCCGATACCTTGTTGCAGGCCCAGATCGAGGTTGACGAAGGCATTGCCGACCCGTCGGCCATGGTTGATGCCGAACTGCGCCTCGCTGATGCGATTGCTGCTCTCGGCGAGCTTGCTGTCTTCGATGAAGTTGTTGGTGCGCAGGTACGCAAGGCCAGTGCTGAGTGAGGTCTTGCTCACCGCGTCGCGATGGACCACACGCTCCAGGCGCACCTGATGGTTCTGACTGTCGCCGCTCTGCTTGAAATTGAAGCCGTTGGCCTGGCCCACGGCGCGGTACTCGCTTTGGCTGTAGGTGTAGCTCAGGTTCCACCAGCCAAACGGCAGGTTGTAATAGAGCATGCCGTTGCGCGAGGTTTTCTGGTGATCGCTGACGGCATGGTGGCCGCCGCGCAAGGCCAATTGGTCAGCCAGGCCCAGGGGACTGTCCCAGTCCAGAGAGGCGCCCCATTGCTGCTCGCCGGTGCTTTTTTGGCCGTCGTTATGCCGTGACAGGCCGGCGCGCCAAGGTTTTTGCGGGGTGTTATTGACCAACACTTCACTGCCGCCGATGTTCTGTCCCGGCGTCAGTTCCATTCGAGCACTGTTGGACGGCAAACGGTTCAGTTGATCGACCATCTGCTCGATCTCACGCAGGTTGAGCAGCTCACCCGGCTTGCCAGGAAAGCTCATTGCCAGTTCCCGCTCGGAGAGGCCGCTGCCTTCGGCACCTTTCAGGCCTTCCAGGCGACCCTCGACGACCAGCACTTGCAGGTGACCGCTGGACAGGTCCTGTTGCGGCAAGTAGGCGCGACTGGTGACCAGGCCCTTTTCCAAGTAGTAATCGGTGATGACCTTGAGCAACTGGTTAAGCTGCGGCACGCCCAGGCATTGGTTGAGGAAGGGCTTGAGCAGGCGCTGGCGCTCGCCCTCGGACAAGGCATCGGCGCCCTTGAGCTCGATGGTCTTGATCGGGAAACAACGGGTATCGACAGGTGCCGTGGGCTGGGCCGGCTTCGCTTCCTTGCCGGGCAGATCCTTGAGCTCTTCAAGGCGTCGGCGCTGCTCTTGGAGCAGGCGATCCTGACGCTCACGGATCAGGTCCGTATCGCCGGGGGTTGGCGCGGCGACAGCAATGTTC
The DNA here is from genome assembly GCF_052114545.1 of Pseudomonas sp. KB_12. Taxonomy (NCBI): domain Bacteria; kingdom Pseudomonadati; phylum Pseudomonadota; class Gammaproteobacteria; order Pseudomonadales; family Pseudomonadaceae; genus Pseudomonas; species Pseudomonas sp. KB_12. The sequence continues at coordinate 135,771 of NZ_JBFREY010000005.1, forward strand.
ATCGCCAGAAAACACAGCGACGCAACGACTAGCCTAGTCCCTAAGGCAAATACGGACATGTTCGATCCCTCGATACAGAAATGACAGCAGGCATGCACAGCAATGCTGCGCACACCAGACCCTGCATATCGCTTTCGGTTCAAGAGAGCGGGAAATTTCCACGCAAAAAAGAGACGCGTCTCACAGGACGCGTCGAAAAACACAACACAAAACGACGGCTCGGATTGCGCAGATGCCTACAAACACTCATCCAGGAAACTCACCACCGTTCCCATGCAAGCCATCCGCTCCTCGACATGGGGCATATGGCTGGAGTGTTCGAACAACGCCCAGCGAATGTCGGGAACATGATCCACATAGGGTTTGACCACCAACGGCGTCGCTTCATCGTATCGGCCTGAAACCAGCAGTGTCGGCACCTTGATCCGAGGCAAGCGATCAGTGATGGACCAGTCCTTCATGCTGCCGATCACATGGAATTCGGTGGGGCCATTCATGGCGTGATAAACAGTAGGATCAGCATCGATCTGGGCGAAGGTACGGGCGACGTCATCGGGCCAGGGCGTGACACGGCAGACATGACGGTCGTAGAAAACCCGAGCGGCCTCCAAATACTCGGTAGACGTCAAGGTTCCAGCCCGCTCGTGCTTGAGCAGTGTTTGCTGCACCTCAATGGGTAGAAGCTGGCGCAAGCGATTGACTTCAAGGAGCCAGGTGGACATGTCCGCCGGGGAGTTGGCGATAATCAACGCGCGCAAGCCCGCCGGCTGGAGCACCGCATGTTCGCTGGCCAACATGCCGCCCCAGGATTGCCCCAACAGTGCATAGTTGTCGCCAATGCCCAGATGATCCAGCAGGTTCTCCAACTCATCGAGAAAGAGCGCCACGTTCCAGAACGAGGGGTCTTTTTCCGGAAGATGGGTGGAACGCCCATTGCCCAGTTGGTCGTAATGAATCACCGGATAGCTACTGTTGGCAATATCCTTGAAGGCATCGACATAATCGTGTGTACAGCCCGGGCCGCCATGCAGGATCAGCAGCGGCGTACGGCCACTGCTGAAATCGCCAGTGATGCGATACCAGGTCTGATACGGACCAAAAGGCGCAAAGCCTTCGTGCGTTACGGGAAAATCCATTTCGTGCCGCTCCCTAGGAATCCTGCGGCACACGATACCGGGGACTGGCCGGCGGAATAACTAGAGGAACAGATAGGTTTTTGCCCGATTTCAGCTATCGAGCAACCGATAATGCACCGCCCTGACCACGGCCTGGACCCGATTCCTGGCACCGAGCTTGTGCATTGCAGACGTCAGGTGGAGGGTGATGGTGGCCAAGGAACGATTCAGTTGCCTGGCGATGTCCGCCGCCGTCAACCCTTCAGCGGCCAATCTCAAGCACTCACGCTCGCGTTTGGTCAGGCGAACCGGGCATGCGCGGGCTTCCTTGCCGAGCAGCGGAAAAGCCGCCTCTTGCAGGGCATGGGAAATCAGGCTGAAGTCGCCCAGGGTTTGCCGGACATCCTGCAAGGTGCTCCCCTTCGTATCGGCGCGCAGCCCGGTCAATGTCGCAAAGCCACCTTTGGGCAAATGCATCGGCACCGTCACGCCACAGGTCATGCGCGAATCCTGCAGGTAGCTCACGACCGGCGCATGACTCTGGCCGATGAACGGCTGCAGCACCGTGTCGGCCTCCGGTCGATAGGACCAGACAAAAGGAGATATGGTATTGATTGCCAGATGCTGGACGGGGTCGATCTGGTAATAACCTTCTTCACACCAGAGCGAGTGCCAATCACGGGGGGTATTGCGCACCTTCAGCACAGTCGGGGTGATCAGTGCCCCATCATGATCCAGCGGCACCGGACTGTAGTCGTACACCAAGGCTTCAAAGCCTAGCGCCTGGACCATCCGCAAGGTGTTGTCCATCTGTTCGTCCAGGCTCCTGCCAGACAAAAGACGGGTATTGAAGTCAGACAGCTTGGCCTGCATCCATTCAGCTCCCTTATTAATTTCAATCCTGAAATCGTGCAAGTAGAATGCCACGCCTGAGCGAGGGAGTGCCAGATCAAACCTATAAGAATTGCTAGCTTATGGGCGCGTAGCTTCCTCGGTAAGGTTTAGCCAACGGGCGCACCTGAGCAGGAGAGCAATGATGTGGCGTGAGATCGAGCCAGACCAGCGGTACGACGTGGAAGTCGATGGTCATCGTCTGGTGGCCTATGGCTTTGGCGACGGCGACGAAGTGCTGTTGTGCCTCAATGGCGGCCCGGGATTGCCTTGCGATTATCTGCGTGACAGCCATGGCTGGCTCAAGGAAAAGGGCTTGCGGGTCATCGCTTTCGATCAGTTGGGTACCGGTGCCTCGGCCAGGCCGACTGATGAATCCCTGTGGGACATCACCCGTTATGTGGCGGAGGTAGAGACCGTCCGCCAAGCCCTCGACCTGGGCAAAGTGCACCTGCTGGGGCACTCCTGGGGTGGCTGGCTGGCGATCGAGTACGCCATTCATCACCCCCAAGCGCTGAAAACCCTGATCCTGGAAAATACCGTCGGCGATATCCCTCACCTGTCCCTGGAGCTCGAGCGTCTGCGGGCTGCCCTGGGTAGTGAGACCGTCGCGATGATGCAGCGCCATGAAGCCTTGGGCACCCTGGATCATCCGCAATACCAGGCGGCCATCACCCTGCTCAACTATCGCCATGTCTGCCGTCTGGACGAGTGGCCAGCGCCGGTGACACGTTCCCTGGGCGACTGGAACATGGGGCCCTACATGACCATGCAGGGCCCCAACGAATTTCTCTATACCGGCAATCTCAAGGACTGGAATCGCATCGAGCAGATGGCCGGCTTCGAAATGCCTGTGCTGATCACCACCGGTCAACATGATGAACTGACGCCCGCCTGTGCTATGCGCATGAAAATGGCGCTCAAGGATGTACAACTGAATGTGTTCCCCAACAGCAGCCACATGCCGTTCTACGAAGAGCCCCACGCCTACTTCCCAGTCCTGCTGGATTTTCTGCACCGCCATCGGAACTAGCCCATGAACCTGGCGCGCTACCGTTTCATACTGTCGCGCCCGCTACAGCTATTGCCGGTGCTGTTTGGCATCAGCATGATCACCTTTGTGCTCGTGCGCTCAATCCCCGGGGACCCCGCCCGGGCCCTGCTGGGCTCGCGCAGCACGCCGGAGGCGCTGATCAGGATTCGCGCCCAGTACGGTCTCGACCAGCCGTTGTGGATGCAGTACTTCTACTTTCTCAAGAACCTGCTCAAAGGCGATCTCGGCCAATCGCTGCTCTACAAAGTCGATGCCTTGAAGCTGATCAGTACCCGCATTGAACCAACCCTGTTCCTGGTGCTCGGCAGCGTACTGCTGGCGCTGCTGATCGCCGTGCCACTGGCAACGGTGGCGGCGCGCAACAAGGGCGGTTGGCAGGATCATCTGATTCGCCTGTTCACCACCGCAGGGCTCGGCATGCCGGCGTTTTGGCTAGGCATCATGTTGATCCTGCTGCTCAGTGTGCAGTTGGGGCTGTTCCCGGTTTCAGGCTATGGACGTACAGGGTGGGACAAACTGCATCACATGGTTTTGCCGTGCCTGACCATTGCCTTGGCACTTTCCGCCGTGCTGGTGCGCAATCTGCGCGCCAGCATGCTCATGGAGCTACAAGCCGATCATGCCACCGCCGCACGGGCCCGGGGCTTGTCCGAGCGGGCGATATTTCGTCGGCATGTGCTGCCCAACTCCCTGGTACCGGCGGTCAACCTGCTGGCAGTAAATATCGGCTGGTTGATCAGCGGCACGGTGGTCATCGAAAGTCTGTTTGCCATTCCCGGCATCGGCCAATTGTTGGTACGCGGCATCTTTACCCGCGACTACATGGTGGTCCAAGGCGTGGCCATGGTGCTGGCCCTCGCCACCGTCACGGTCAATTTCCTCGCCGATGTGCTGACCGTGATGATTGATCCGCGGGTGAACATGCGATGAGCGGCCAGACCCTCAATCCCGCCTGGCGTCTTGCGCTGCGTTTGGGCTTGCGCAACCGTCGCCTGGCCACCGTGCTGGGCCTGGCGATTCTGTTTGGCTGGCTGTTGCTCGCACTCTTCGCACCCTGGGTCGCGCCCTTCGATCCGATTGCCCAGAACACCGATATCCGCCTGCTGGGGCCGAGCCTGGCCCATCCGTTCGGCACGGACAATTTCGGCCGCGACGTTCTTTCCCGAGTGATCTGGGGCGCACGCATCGACTTGCAGATTTCCGTGATCGGAGTGGTCTTCCCGTTCTTGATCGGCACTTGCGTCGGCGCCTTGGCCGGCTATATCGGTGGCCGGTTCGACACGATCTGCATGCGCCTGATCGATATTATTCTGGCCTTCCCCTTCCTGGTGCTGATGTTGGCGATCATGGCCATCCTCGGCCCCGGCCTGGGCAGCTTTTATATTGCGATGGCCCTGGTGGGTTGGGTGTCCTATGCACGGCTGATCCGTTCGCAGATCCTGGTGCTCAAGCAAAGCGATTTCGCCTTGGCGGCGAAAAGCCTGGGCTTCGGTCATGGACGCATTCTGTTTCGGCACCTGTTGCCCAATGCCATGTTCGGTTCGATCGTGTTTTCCATGTCCGACGCGGTGCTGGTACTGCTCAACGGGGCGGCGGTCAGCTACCTCGGCCTGGGGGTTCAGCCACCCACCGCCGAGTGGGGCACGATGGTCGCCGAGGGCCAGAGTTTTATCACCAATGCCTGGTGGATCTGCACCTTCCCGGGACTGGCGATCGTCACCCTGGCCATGGGCTTCAGTCTGCTGGCCGACGGTGTCGCCGAGCAGCTCGGAGAACGCCCATGAGCACACCGGTGTTGCACGTCAAGGACCTCAGCGTGATCGCCGGCCACGGTGAGGGCGAAGTCACGCTGGTGGATCGCGTGTCATTTGACCTGGCCGAAGGTGAAATCCTCGGTCTGGTGGGTGAAAGCGGCTCAGGCAAGACGATGGCCTGCCGGGCCTTGATGCGCTTGCTGCCCTCTTCAAACCTGCGGGTCCAGGGCAAGGCCGTGCGCCTTGCCGGCAAGGACCTGCTGTCGCTGGATGAAGCCGACATGCGGGGCATACGGGGTCGGCGGCTGGGGATGATTTTTCAGAATCCCGGCAGTCATCTTGACCCGTTGACGCGTATCGGCGAACAGATCGGCGAGGGCATACGCCTGCATCAGGGGGCGTCCAAACGTGAAGCACGGGCGAAGGCCATCGATGTATTACGCCAGGTGGGCATTCCCGATCCGCTAACGCGCGTCGACAGTTATCCCCATGAGTTTTCCGGTGGCATGCGTCAACGCGCCATGATCGCCGTGGCCTTGGGTTGCAACCCCCAGGTGCTGATCGCCGATGAGCCGACCACCGCCCTGGATGTCACGGTACAGGCACAGATCCTGCGCCTGCTCCTGGATTTGCGCGACCAGCGTGGGCTGTCGATCATCATGATCACCCACGACCTGGGGGTCGTCGCCCAGACCTGTGATTCCATCGCGGTGATGTACGCCGGTCGGCTCTGCGAGCACGGCAACAAGCTTGACCTGCTGGCTCACCCACGACATCCCTATACGGCGGCCCTGATCGACTGCCAACCGGCGACCAGCGCCGGCCATGCCCTGCTCAAGACCATCGCCGGCCAGCCTCCTCTGCTGGATGCGCTGCCCACCGGTTGCCGCTTCAACCCGCGCTGCCTTCAGCAGGGCAGCCAGTGCACCCGGCTGTTGCCACAGATGCAAGTCGCGACAGAGGCACACCGAGTGGCCTGCCATTACCCGCTGCCGGTGGGAGCCTCGTCATGACCCTGTTGCACGTGAAGGATCTGCAGGTGCGCTTCGCCGCCCCTGGCAGTGGTCCGTTCGGAATCAACAGGCAATGGGTGAAAGCCGTCAACGGTGTGTCGCTGAGTCTGGCCACCGGGGAGGTGCTTGGGTTGGTGGGTGAGTCGGGCAGCGGCAAGAGCACCCTGGGTCGGGCCATCTTGCGCCTCACGGAGGTCAGCGCCGGACAAATCCTGTTCGATGGCGTGGATATGGCTCAAGGCAAGCGGATCGACATCGAGCGGCTGCGCCACGAAACCGCGATGATTTTCCAGGATCCTTATACCGCCCTCAATCCACGAATGAGCATCGGCGACACCCTGGCTGAAGTGCTGCGAGTGCGCAGTGCGATCCCTGCATCACTGATTCGCCAGCGGGTCGATGAATTGCTGACCCTGGTCGGCCTGCGGCCAGAGCTGGCCAACCGCAAACCGGGCTCGTTGAGTGGCGGTCAATGCCAACGTGTGGGGATCGCTCGAGCACTGGCCATTGAGCCACGGTTGATCATCGCCGATGAATGCGTGGCCGCGCTGGACGTTTCCATCCAGGGACAGATCATCAACCTGCTGCTGGAGCTGCGACAGCGCATGAACCTGGCGATTCTGTTCATTGCCCACGACCTGGCGATCGTTCGGCGGCTCTGTGATCGGGTCGCCGTGATGTACCTCGGCGAGATCGTCGAGCAAGGCCCCACGGAGGCCGTGTTCAGCAGCCCGCGGCATCCCTATACCGTCGCGCTGATCCAGTCCATTCCACACATCGACCCGACTCGACCGTTGCTGAGCGCCCCCCTGCCTGGCGAGCCACCCAGCCCCCTGAACCTTCCATCCGGCTGCGTTTTTCACCCGCGCTGCCGGTATGCACAACCCATCTGCGCGAAAGCGCCGCCCCCCATCCATGACATCAATGGACATCGTTATAGCTGTGTGCTCGGAGAGCCATTGCTCTAAAAAACATTCATCAATAGGGAGTTTGACCATGCGATCGAAACATTTGAAGTTGCTGACCGCCGCGACACTGACCATTTGCACGCTGGCGGCCGGTGTCGCCCAGGCGGCAGGCGTGCTGACCATCGGTTGCCGTGAAGAAAGTACGACGTTCGACCCGATCAAAAGCGCGCAGAACCGTGATAACTGGGTGTTCTCCAATGTTTACGACGTATTGGTGCGCGTCGACAACACCGGTACCAAGCTGGTACCGGGGCTGGCCGAAAGCTGGCAGGTTTCCGACGATGGCCTGACTTACACCTTCAAACTACGCTCGGCCAAGTTCTCCGACGGCTCACCGATTACCGCCAGCGATGCAGCGTTCAGTCTGTTGCGCATTCGCGACAACAAAGGGTCGCTGTGGAGCGACTCCTACAAGATTATCGACAAGGCCCAAGCCCCCGACCCGCAGACACTAGTGGTGACGCTCACGAGCCCTTCAGTGCCCTTCCTTGCGCAGCTGGCGTTGCCCAACGTCTCCATCCTGTCGCAAAAGGCCATGGAAAAAATGGGGGAGGAAGCCTATGCACAGGACCCCGTTGCCTCTGGCGCCTTTATCGTCAAGGAGTGGCTACGCGGTGATCGCGTGGTGCTGGAGAAGAATCCCAACTTCTGGCAAGCCGACAAGGTGAGCCTGGATGGCGTGGAATGGATCTCCATCCCGGATGACAATACGCGGATGTTGAAGGTACAAGCCGGGGAACTGGATTCGGCGATCTTCGTGCCTTTCTCGCGCGTCGAAACCCTGAAGAAAGACCCCAACCTGGTCGTACACATGGATCCCTCCACCCGTGAGGATCATCTGCTGATCAACCATGCGCACGGACTGCTGGGCAAGCCTGAAGTACGCCAGGCCCTGGACCTTGCGATCAACAAAAAATCCCTGGTCGATACCGTGACGTTCGGCCATGGCCAGGTGGCTTATTCCTACATTCCTAAAGGCGCGCTTTATCACAATGCCGATAATCTGCAGCGCCCGTACGACCCGGAAAAAGCCAAGAAAATGCTGGCGGATGCAGGCGCGTCAGGCCTGAAGCTCAACTATGTGGTCAATGCGGGCAATGAAGCCGACGAGCAGATCGCCGTGCTGGTCCAGCAACAACTCGCAGCCGTCGGCGTGACAGCCACCTTGCAGAAAGTCGACCCAACCCAGAGTTGGCAAATGCTGATCGACGGCGATTACGATCTGTCCGTGATGTACTGGACCAACGACATCCTCGACCCGGACCAGAAGACCACCTTCGTGCTGGGACATGACACCAACATGAATTACATGACCCGCTACAAGAACGACAAGGTCAAGGATCTGGTCGCGGCCGCGCGGGTAGAAGTGGACCCGACCAAGCGCAAGCAGATGTATACCGACCTTCAGGCGATCGCCAAGCAGGACGTCAACTGGATCGATCTCTACTACAGCCCTTACATCAATATTTCGCGTAAGAACATCGAGCACTTCCAACAAAACCCACTGGGGCGCTTCTCTCTTGAGGAAACGGTGAAGCGCTAGCGAGTAGTGGCTTTTATCCGAGTCGGATAAGGCCAGTGGTAACGCCTTGATCACGAATCGAGGCTTGCCACTTGATGGCCAAGCAACATCGGCCACTCCCCGGTCATCTCGCACAGCAGCGCTGTGACAGCATTGCCCTCAACCGTGCCGTGCTCTTGCAGAAAGCCCGCCACGGCGCTGACAGCCGGCCAATAACGGTGCACCAGGCAACTGCAACGCGCGATCGCCCGGGATTGGGCATCGAGCAGTTTGCGCGGTGGCAGCAGGCTGATCAATTCGTGCCCCCGGTCCAGGTCACCGCGGCCGCTGCCCCTGATCAACCGATCGGACCGGCGGTGCCGGTAGACCGCTTCGGCCACCGGCCCCGCGAAGCAATGGAGCAGGTCACGCTCAATGGCATCGACCATCGAGGGCAGGAATTCAGCGATCCCCGGGGCATCGAAGGCCGGGCGCGCGACCAGGTAGTCAGCTTCCACCAACCCTTCTGCGTATTGCGGGTTGCCGCGCAGGTCGAACAGAGGTCCCGTGCAGGCTTCAGCCTTGGTACGCACGGTGATGCGTTTTATCGGTTGGCCGTTCCACCAAAAGGCCAGGGCATGACCCGCTTCGTGGAAGGCCGTGCTGCGCGGGCATTTGTTCATTATTGGGTCCGTCACGGCAGGCGCCATTCATATCATCTGCCTCGCCGCTTGGCTTCGATAAAAGATTATCCCTATCGACCGTTAACACTGCGCCTATTAGCTATCTGGCAAAGGAGGACTAGCCTGAATTCAGGCTGGTGTAATCCGGCCCGTGAAACCTGACAAAGAGATACGAAGCGTTCAGAAACGTACTGGGCTTGCCGTGGGCCACCGAATTGGTAACTAGACCTCTCGTGTGTTGCCGTGTGGCCGCACACGATCAGTTGAGCGAACTGTGAGCCCTGCGCCCTGTGTCATTTATTTCGCCTGTCGCTATCCAGAGCCCGGCCGGGCTGGATAGCTGGATGAATACGACCAAAGGTAGCTTCTCATGGCAAACGAATCGAAATGCCCGTTCAATCACGCCGCTGGCGGTGGTACGACGAACCGCGACTGGTGGCCGAACCAGCTGAATCTGAAGATCCTGCACCAGCACTCCTCGCTGTCCGATCCCATGGGCGAGGATTTCAACTATGCCCAAGCGTTCAAGCGCCTGGACTTCCAGGCCTTGAAACAGGACCTGAATGCACTGATGACCGACTCGCAAGACTGGTGGCCGGCGGACTTCGGCCACTATGGACCGCTCTTTGTCCGCATGGCCTGGCACAGTGCAGGCACCTACCGCACCGGCGACGGGCGCGGTGGGGCGGGCTCCGGCCAGCAGCGGTTTGCACCGCTCAACAGTTGGCCAGACAACGTCAGCCTCGATAAGGCACGTCGGCTGCTGTGGCCGATCAAGCAGAAGTATGGTCGCAATATCTCCTGGGCTGACCTGATCGTCCTCACCGGCAACGTCGCGCTGGAGTCCATGGGCTTCAAGACCTTCGGTTTTTCCGGAGGCCGCGCCGATGTCTGGGAGCCGGATGAAGACGTCTACTGGGGTTCCGAAAACAAATGGCTGGGGGGCGATGTTCGCTACGCCAAGCCCGACAAAGCCGCCATGCAAGACCCCGGCGAAGGCCAATTGGTGGCCGAGCCTGGCAACGAAGAAAGCCGCACTGACGAGGGGCGCAACCTGGAGAACCCGCTGGCCGCCGTGCAGATGGGGCTGATCTACGTCAACCCGGAAGGTCCCGAGGGCCAGCCGGACCCGGTCGCCGCCGGGGTGGACATCCGCGAAACCTTCGCCCGCATGGCGATGAACGACGAAGAAACCGTGGCATTGATTGCCGGCGGCCACGCCTTCGGCAAGACCCACGGCGCAGGCCCTGCGGACAATGTCGGCGCCGAGCCCGAGGCCGCTGGCCTGGAGCTGCAAGGCCTGGGCTGGAAGAGCACCTTCGGCACCGGCAAGGGCGCCGACACCATCACCAGTGGCCTGGAAGTCACCTGGACCACCACCCCCACCCGCTGGAGCAATAACTACCTGGAGAACCTGTTCGGTTTCGAGTGGGAACTGACCAAGAGCCCGGCAGGCGCGCACCAATGGACGCCGAAAAACGGTGCAGGCGCGGGCATCATCCCCGATGCCCATGACCCGTCCAAACGGCGTAACCCCACGATGCTGACCACCGACCTGGCGCTGCGCTTCGACCCGATCTACGAAAAAATCTCCCGGCGCTTCCTGGCCAACCCCGACCAGTTGTCCGACGCCTTCGCCCGCGCCTGGTTCAAGCTGATCCACCGCGACATGGGCCCGCTCTCACGCTACCTCGGCCCGGAACTGCCCAACGAAGAACTGCTGTGGCAAGACCCCATCCCGGCGGTCGACCATCCGCTGGTCAACGACAGCGACATCGCCGCCCTCAAAGGCAAGCTACTGGCCTCGGGCCTGTCGGTTTCACAGCTTGTGTCTACGGCATGGGCCGCGGCTTCCACCTTCCGTGGCTCCGACAAACGCGGCGGCGCCAACGGTGGCCGCCTGCGCCTGGCCCCGCAGAAAGATTGGCCGGCCAACCAGCCCGAACAACTGGCCAAGGTGCTGGCGACCCTCGAAGGGGTCCGGAATGAGTTCAACGCCGCCCAGTCCGGCGGCAAGAAAATTTCCCTGGCAGACCTGATCGTGCTGGCCGGCAGCGCCGGTATTGAACAAGCCGCGAAAAATGCCGGGCTCAGCGTGACGGTACCGTTCGCGCCGGGACGCATGGACGCGAGTCAGGAGCAGACGGACGTCGAGTCGTTCGGTTTTCTCGAGCCTATCGCCGATGGCTTTCGTAACTACCTCAAGGGCCGGTACCGCGTGTCTGCCGAGGCGTTGCTGATCGACAAGGCCCAACTGCTGACCCTCAGCGCCCCGCAAATGACGGCATTGATCGGCGGTCTGCGGGTGCTGGACACCAACGTCGGCCACACGGCGCACGGTGTCTTTACCCAACGGCCCGGGACGTTGACCAACGACTTTTTCGTCAACCTGCTCGACATGGGCGTGGAGTGGAAAGCCCTTTCCGACACCCAGGAAACCTTCGAGGCTCGCGACCGCAAGACCGGCCAGGTCAAATGGACCGGCACCCGTGTCGATCTGGTCTTCGGCTCCAACGCCCAGCTACGGGCCTTGGCCGAAGTCTATGCCAGCCCGGATGCGCAGGAGCAGTTCGTCAAGGACTTCATCGCGGCGTGGGTCAAGGTGATGAACCTGGATCGGTTTGATCTCAGGTGAACGGCGTACGAGGGCATGAGGTCTGGCAAGGAGGTGACCTCATGAACTTTTCTTCACCCCACGCCCCCGCGTGATTGGGTACAGTCGCCTCGCTCATTCAAGAAACTAAGGTTTTAGCCCGCTCTCCCAGCGGGCTTTTTTTTGCCTGGCTTTCAGGCTGACGAATGTGCGTTACCCGACGCCGGCACGACAACCGCCTGCGCCGCTCGCTGTGGTTTCAACACAGGCTGCTCCAAGGCCTCGCGTCCATAAAACAGCAACGCCATCAGCCAACAACTCAACCAGACAAAAATCCCCGCCCAGAACGTGTGGGACATGTAATGCCAGCCCTGCAGGACCCGCGTCGTGCCATAGACAAAGCCCAGCACCAACGCCCCGTGCATCAAGGCTTTCGAATGACGCCAGCGGTAACGGCGGGCAACGAAATACAGCGCCAGCATCGTAAAGCCGCCGGACGCATGACCGCCGGGCCAGCAGCGACCGTCACCGGCGACTTTCAGCAGGTCGAAATTCTGGAACCATTCCTTGTGCTCGATCTTGCCGGCGTATTGGGTGGTTTCCACCGGACAGTACACGCTGGTGTGACCCTTGAGGTAATGGATCACCCCGGTGCTGAGGGAAAAGGCGAAGACCACGTAGAGAAAGTCGCGCCGATGCTTGTGGGCAAAACGCAACGGCGTGGCCAAGCGGGCTTTCTCCAACAGGCGAAGCAATCCCGGGCGCTTATGTGGCTTGAAGATCGGCCAGACAAACGACAGCAGCGCCCCGATGATCGCCGCCTCGCCGGTCCAGTTCGGAATGATCCTGGCCCACTTATGGGTGATTTTCTCGAACAGCCGCACGTGCTCCAACGGAAAGACCTGGTGCAACGGGTCGTAGAATAAATTGCTGAAAGCGATGTCGATGCGGGTCAAGTCGAACAGCAAGAACACCACCACGGCGCAGACCAGGGGAATTCCAAGATTGAGCCCGTAGAAACGGGCGCGAGCAGACGTCAGCATGGGCGGTCCTAATCGTGGGAAAGGTTACTGAAAGCCACCGAGCGCCAGTCAGGGGCTTCGATAAAACCGAGCAACTGCGGTGTTTGTGGCTGGGCGGTGGAGACGAACAGCGAAGCGCCGTAGCCAAACGTCGAGGTGGGCCGGTGGAGCTCGGTTTCCAATGCCTGCATGCATTCGCTGTGGGTGACCAGGATCAGGTTGCGCCCGGCGACTTTGTGGGCCAGGGCATTGCGCAGAAGGTCGTGGCGGCAATTGATCAGCCAGTCGTCGCCAGCACTCACCTTGTTGAACATGTAGCCCGCCGTCTGGGCCGCACGGACCAGGGGGCTGTTGTAGAGGTCGGTGTTATCCAGGCCCAGTTGCTCGAACCGCGCCCCCAGGCCCACCGCAACGGCACGGGCCCGGTCAGTGATGCCTTCGCGATCATTCAGGCACGCAGCCTTGGCGTGGTCGCAGCGCTCGACATGACGCACCAGCACGATCATCTCACCCTTGGCCCAGCCATCGGCCAAGGCCCGGGCGCCGGCGACGTTGCCGTGGGCCAGGTCCGGTATCGCCGCCGGGCTGAGCAGCCAGAGGGTCAACGGAATGACCAGCAGCGCCGAGGCCAGCACGACCACAGCGTTTTGGTAGCGGGCAAAGCGCCGCGTATTGATCGAGCGCCTCAGGCCGAAAAGGCTCAGTTTCAGTTCCACATCAAGCCGCCCCGACGGCATCACCCAGTCATTCAATGGCGCGACAGTAGAGAGGCCGACGTAGGCAGGCGGTGAAACAGATGTGAAAAAAAGCTTGGGATGGGAGCAAAGCTTGCTCCCACAGATACCGGAAAAAAACTTACAGATCTTGCCCCCCCGGCCGATACAGCCCTGTTACATGCTCTTGCTGGCTCTTAACAACAACAATCTTCCAGCGTACCGACGATCAAGCAGCACAACGTTCCTGGAGGAATTTGATGAACAGCTGGTTTGGCAACATTAGCGTCAACATGAAATTGGGCCTGGGCTTCGGCCTGGTGCTGGTACTGACCTGCCTGCTGGCCCTGACCAGTTGGACCAGCCTGGGCGGGCTGATCGACCGCAGCAACTGGATGAGCGACATCACCCAGCTCAACGCCAGCCTGACCAAGCTTCGGGTCACGCGCCTGCAATACATGCTGACCAACGGTGACGAGACCGCCGCCCAAAACGTGCAGACCACGCTCGATAGTTTCGTGACACAACAGAACGCCCTGCTCAGCAGCTTCAAGAGCCCGGAAAACGTCAAGTTGCTCAAGGAGCAGAGCGCAGTCATCAGCGCCTACCAGGTGTCCCTGAACAAAATGCGCGGCGCCTACCGCACGGGTAACACCGCCCGCGATGCCATGGGCGCTAACGCCGAGATCGCCTACAAGCTGATCGAGACCCTGGATTCGGACGTGCGGAAAATGGGCGCCGGCGACGAGCGTTTCGCCCAGTTCCAGGCCATCACCCAGGCCAAGCAGGACTTCATGCTGGCCCGCTATGAAGTACGCGGCTACACCACCAACAGCAACGCCGACACCGAACGCAAGGCCGTCACCCAGCTGGACGCCGCCATCGCGTCGCTCAAGCCGCTGAACGAGCATTTCTCCAGCACCCGCCAGGATGAACTGCGCCAACTGGAAAACGCCCTGGCCCAATACCGCAGCGCCGTGCAGGCCTTCAAGCTGGCCACCGCCGACGCGGTACAGGCACGCAAGGAAATGACCGACCAGGGCGCGTCAATCGTGACGCTGAGCGAACAGCTGTACCAGATCCAACTCGACCGCCGCGACGCCGAAAGTGCCGAGGCCCGCACCCTGCAACTGATCAGCACCCTGCTGGCGTTGCTGGTCGGCGTCATTGCCGCCGTCATCATCACGCGCCAGATCACCGGCCCGCTGCGCGATACCCTGGCCGTGGTCGAGCGCATTGCCGGTGGCGACCTGTCGCACACGGTCAACGTCACTCGCCGCGATGAACTCGGCGTGCTGCAACAAGGCATCGCGCGCATGGGCGTGACCCTGCGCGACCTGATCAGCGGCATCCGCGATGGCGTGACCCAGATCGCCAGCGCCGCCGAAGAACTGTCCGCCGTGACCGAGCAGACCAGCGCCGGGGTCAACAGCCAGAAAGTCGAGACCGATCAGGTCGCGACCGCCATGCACGAAATGACCGCGACGGTGCAGGAAGTGGCCCGCAACGCCGAAGAAGCCTCCCAGGCCGCGGCCGCCGCCGACGGCGAAGCCCGCGCCGGTGACAAGGTAGTCAGCGAAGCCATCGCCCAGATCGAGCGCCTGGCCAGCGAAGTGGCGCGCTCCACCGACGCCATGACCGTGCTGCAACAGGAAAGCGACAAGATCGGCAGCGTCATGGACGTGATCAAGGCCGTGGCCGAGCAGACCAACCTGCTGGCGCTCAACGCGGCGATCGAAGCGGCACGCGCCGGTGAAGCCGGGCGTGGTTTCGCCGTGGTGGCCGACGAGGTCCGTGGCCTGGCCCAGCGCACGCAGAAATCCACCGAAGAAATCGAAGGCCTGGTGGCCGGCCTGCAGAACGGCACGCAACAAGTAGCGGCCGTGATGAACAACAGCCGCAGCCTCACCGACAGCAGCGTGGCCCTGACCCGCAAGGCCGGCGCGTCACTGGGGAACATCACCCGCACGGTGTCGAACATCCAGTCGATGAACCAGCAGATCGCCGCTGCCGCCGAGCAACAAAGCGCCGTGGCCGAGGAGATCAGCCGCAGCATCATCAACGTGCGCGACGTGTCCGAACAGACCGCCGCCGCCAGCGAAGAAACCGCTGCCTCCAGCGTCGAACTGGCGCGGTTGGGGAATCAGTTGCAGATGATGGTCAGCCACTTCCGCGTCTAACGCCCTACGCACTGTGGGAGCGAGCTTGCTCGCGAAGGCGGTGGTTCAGTCAACTTCAATGCTGACTGATCCGACGCCATCGCGAGCCAGCTCGCTCCCACAGGGTTTGCATCAGCGCAGCCCCACGAATCGCTCTTTCGTACACATCTCCCGCTCACGTCCTACCGTCTTTTTTTGCGTACTGCTGTACGGTTTTCTCCTGACAAGAACATTCCGTTCGAACAGGAGAGGCACCTACATGGACGCAGACAACGGCTCTCTGTTGCACAAGCTCGTTGCCCCGCCAATGGACGAGGGCATTGCCAAAACCGATTTCAAGACCGCCCTGCAACGAATGGGGCTGACATCGGTATTCGACATCCTGCACCTGGGCAAGACGCAGTTCGCCCAGGCGCTCGCCAGGCACTGCGATGCAGATGCCGGGCAGGCCTACGACAATGCGTCGAGCCACGCCCGGCAGATCAGCCGCTTGTACCTGGAGCATCAACTCAGCTCCAGCGACACCAAGCCCCGTGTGCGACGCAGCCTGGACTCAGACTCGACATCCGGGCCGATCAGCTATCAAGCACTGTTCCAGGAAAACCGGGATCAGTTTTGCAAGGACGGTGACATCGCCGCGATCGACTCGCCCGTGGCCTACCTGCGTGCGCTGTACCTGTTTGCCAGGCAGTTGGAAAACAGCTCCACCCACCCCCGCAAGATCCCCCTGGAGAAACGTCGACCGGACCTCGACACGCTGATGCTCGACCCACACAGTGCCTTGGTTGCGCGCCCGACGCTCAACATCGTCAACGACACGTTGTGCAGCCATATCGAGGCCAGTCTCGATGACGGCACAACCGTCCATCAGGCCTTGGCCGACGCACACTATCCCTTTTCACTGCCCTATGATCTTCACCACCATCAATGCCTGCTTGGCTTGGGCGCAGGTAAACCCGCCCTGGGTGAAGTCAATTATCGGATCAGCCTGAAACTGCCGTTTTGCCAGGACGGCTCAACGTATGGACACGTTTCGCAATCGCCTGTCGAAGCGCAAAAATTGCTTTCAGGACTCAGTCCGGCTCAGCAGGCACTCTTGCTCGCACCGCTCGCTTCGGGTTCCGATTTCGAGGCCTTGAAAAAAGCCTACGGCACTCAAGATGTCGGGCGCCTGGGTGATTTCACATTTTTCAAGGAGCGCACCGGGCTGTCGACGGAACAGGTTGAGCAACTACTGGGGCATGGCAGATACAGGCCTCGCTCCTCGACCCATATCCCGCCCTCGACTCGTAACCGCCAGAGTCCTGCTTACATCAATGGTCCCGACACTTCTTCCCCCGCCCTGGTGCTTGAAACCCAAACGACCCGGCAAGGATTCAGTCACAAGTCCTACGAGCGCTTCGACCGCATGCAGCGAATGGTCCGATTGCAGCAATGGACCGGCATTCCCTTTGCCGAACTGGATACGTTGCTCATCAATAGCATGCACTCGGAAGGCAACACCCTGATGACGCTCAGCGCCAATACCTTGCGCGCGCTTGGGGTCTATCAGTACATGAAGCGGCGCCGTGGCATCACACCAGAAGAGTTTGCCTCGCTCATGAGCGACATGCCGACCTGTGCTAGCGCAGAGCGTGTTTCGTTGTACGACCAGGTATTCAATCGCAGCGGTCTTCTTCAAAGCCCTGCGTGGGGGAAGCAGGCGACAGGCCTTGATACCGCAGACTTCAAGACACTCAGTTACCTCGGTGCTGGCCTGGGGCTTGCCCTCACAGAGGACGCGCTGTTGCTGCTTGTGAAACAGACTAAAAAGTACCTGCCGCTGAAAAACGATTTGCCGACGATCTCTTCGCTCTACCGCCAGGCCCGTATCGCCCGGATGTTTGGCCTGTCGCCTCTTGAGTGCACGGAGCTGGCTCGGCTACTGGGAGGCGATACGTTCTGTCGGGCATTGGTGACGGGGGCACTGGACACCACGCACCCCGACATTCTCGACGTATTGATGGCAATGGATTGGGCGGTGGACTGGCTCAAGCAAAACCATCTCGATGTGCTGCAGTGGTGTCGCCTGTTCGAATCTATCGGACCCGATTTGCCGTTGAATCAGAAACTGGAAGAGCGATTGGCCGTACTGCGAGAGCACGCCCAGTCCACCAGCGACTATCAACGCCTGGTAGGAACACTGCTGCACGATTCGGCTGACGTGTCCGCCGAATACCTTCCCAGCGTGATGAAAATGGCCGGCACGAATGCCACAGACATGGTCGAGGCCATCATCGCCACTGTCGACAAAACTCCGCCATTGCTGGCACACGTGCTTCGCACCGCGCAAGCCTGCCAGAAATTGCATCTGAGCAGCAGCACGCTACAGGTGTTGATGGACCATCCCACGTGGTTAGCCTCGAACAGTTCAGGAACGCTTACACCTCAAACGCTGTATTTGCTCGAACGGTTCAATCATTGCGCGCGCCATCAGGCGCAGTCAGAAGAAAACCTGTTGCATTACTTGCAGCTCGCCAACCAAGACCTACCGCAACATTCAGCAGAGACAGTCAACGGCCTGCTGGCCCACCTGCTGGGCTGGAGCACCGAGCAAGTGGGCTGCCTGACAGCGCTGCTGACGCCCAAACGCGCCACCACGATGCAAGCCGTGGATTGGGTCATGCGTTGCCAGGCGTGTTGCTTGAGCACGGGCCTGTCGGCAAGCCAACTGCTCATGGCCGCCACACTCAATAACGACAGCCTGACGCAGGACTGGAAAATCGTTGGTGAAGGACTGATCGCTGCGTGCCATTGAGGCGAACATTTTTTTATTCAAGGATTGAATATGACCGTTGCCATGAAAAAGCAGCTGGATGAAAGCCTGCGCGATGCGCAGTTGGCGTTCTACCTGGACCAGGTCGTGCCCGACAATGGCCTGACCGGGACGGCTCGGCTCAAGACGGCCCAGGACCTCTACGAATATTGGCTGCTGGACGTGCTGGTCAGCCAGGATGTGCCCACCACGCCTGTGGCGTGCGCCATCGCCAGTCTTCAGCAATACATCAACCGTATCCTGATGAATATGGAGCCCGGCTACGATCGGGCAAGCATCACGCCGGAGCACCTGCAAACGTGGCGCAACGAGATGCATCAATACGCTATCTGGGCGGCTCATCAAAAGCTGCTTTATTTTCCCGCAAGTTATCTGGACCCCGTCCTGAGGAACAACAAGAGCGACAATTTCCAGCAGTTGGAAAACGACCTCAACCAGAACCGGATCCAGGCCGACGCTGTTCAATCGGCGGTCATGGCCTACCTGACTCGATTCGAAGAAATGGCCAACCTGAATATTCTCAACGGCTACATCGATGGAGAAGACTTCGCCAACAGCACCTACTATTTCATTGCCAAGTCACGTACCGAAAACACCTACTTCTGGCGCTCGTTGGACATGGGGCAACGTCCGCTTGACGGTCCGCCACCACGGCCCCCTGCCATCGCCGCCAAACTGGACCAACCTGATCCGTACGCCTGGTCCGACTGGGAAAAAGCCGATGTGCCCATTCCAGAAGGCGCCGTCGAACACTCGATTCGTCCTGTCTGGTTCAACAATCGTCTGTTCGTTGTCTGGGCAGAATGCATCCATCAGGATCCGTCAGCCTCCAGTGCCCCATCGAGCGACGCCGCCGAGCAACCGAGTACGCGTCATCCGCATTTACGCTTGAGCTTCTGCTTCAAAAAGCAGGATGGGAAATGGAGCACGCCGCGAATTGCCCTGCAGGGTTATTGCAACGACGAAATGCTTCGTGGCAGGGATCTTGATGCCATTAAAGCATCGGTAGGTACTGTAGCTGAGCAACACAACGACGGTGCCCATGGTTCATTGTTTATCGCCCTGTATGCACGAAAACCCAAAACCGACTCGTCCCAAGGGATCGGTAACGACTTCGCGCTCATTAGAACGATTTGTATCGACAGTCATCTCGCCGCTCATAGCCCAACCATCACCGAGAAAGGGCTTATAGGCGCTGTCAACCAACGCATTCAAACAAAAATACTTTCAAACATCGAAATTGCTGACGCTCCTTTCCCGACGGGCATGAGCATTCTCATGTCCGATTTCGAAAGCCTGCAGGATCGGATAAACATCAGACCGAACAATGACCGAACCGCCTCCACGCTGACGCTAAGCATGACTGCAAGCGTCTATTTCGACGGGCTGGGTTTATACACACCCCCTGGAAAAATCAGGTTGAGACTTACAACCAGGCCCGATCGATCCCCGAGACTTCAACTTGACTTGGTACTTCCTGCCCGCAGCCTGCCAGACGCATCCTACGTGGCACTGGATGCGGGTTCACAACTTACGATCACCAACCACACCTCGTTATCTCCTGCCCCTTACCAACTATCGATCGACCGCATGGTTGATGTACTCAAAGACTCTGAACATTCGCGCGGTGTCACGCTGCATGCAGATACAAATCTTCAGGGAAAAGTTATTTCTACAGAGGCAGTGCGTCATCTGATCAAGGAAAGTAGACGGGAAAATAACAGCTCAATTTCCGGAAATGTACGGAAAGTAACGATGCAAGCCAGCAACGCCACGGCTCTCGACCTTGGTCAGGCAGTCGTCAATCTTGATGAACGGTTTAACCTTCAATATGTAATTTTCCGTCAGCCAACCACCCTGGCAACTCAAGCGCCGTCATTTGAAAACCTGACGGTGGTAGCGCAGTCCACCCCCGCGTCTACGCTGACGGAGCTCTTCGAGTTCACTTGGCACAGCAAGGATCTCAGCCGTGACGGCGATACATTTTTTTGTGGGGTCGCCTTTGTCTACCCCAATGAACCGGAAACGAAGCTCTATTGCGCCCTTAAAGGCATCAAGCTGAACGTCATCCCTACGCGCCTCCAGGCCCCAGGCATTACCCCCTCATCGACGGCCGGACTGGGCACCACCCAATTTATCGATTTCACCCATAGCGCCATCAAGACCAGCGATGCCGGGGACCAACTCCGCCAGCCGATCAGGTTGAACACCGCCTTCGCCGCAGAACTGATCCGCCGTACAGAAAACGGTCTGGATGAGCTGTTCGACTGGACGACACAACACTTGTCTGAGCCCGTCATACCCGACGCCCCCAACAACAATATGGATTTCCATGGTCCCTACGGCCGTTACTTCACCGAGCTGTTCCTCTACTTACCTTGGTTGGTCGCCCATCGCTTGAACGCCGAACAGCGTTATGAAGAGGCCGAACGCTGGTTGCGCCGCCTCTTCGATCCAGGTCGCGGCAAAGAAAACTGCTGGAGGGCCCTTCCCTTACTCGATAGCAGCACGCCTTCGTACGCCGACCAGGCGCCCCACGACCCTCATCAGATCGCGCTCAGTCATCCGGCGCACTTTCGCAAGGCGCTGTACTTCCTGTACCTCGACATCCTGATCAATCGAGGTGACGCCGCCTACCGCGAGCTGACCCCCGACGGCCTCAGCGAGGCAAAGCTGTGGTACGTGCGGGTACTGGATCTGTTGGGGCCACGCCCGACCGTTCAATCAGCCGATCATTGGGTAAACATCAACCTGAAAACGTTGGGCGAAACCACCAGTGACGACTTGCGCACATTTGAACGATCACTCGCCCGCTCCCTGCCCTCATTGCCCATTCGCGGGGACAGTCTGCACGCGTCCTGGCCAGCCATCGACAGCCCGCACTTGCGCCTGCCGTTCAACCCGCAGTTGCTCCAGCGCTGGGACATTGCTGAAAGCCGCCTGTACCACTTGCGGCACAACCTCGACATCGCCGGCAAGCCGCTGCATCTGCCGGTATTTGCCGTGCCGCTGGACCCTCGCGTATTGCTCAGCCCCGCTGTATTGAATACTTCGAACAATACGGTTCGAGGATTGCCAACCACATCTATCCCGCACTATCGGTTCTCGGTCATGCACAGCCAGGCCTCGAGCGCAGTGGAAAGCCTCAGCCAATTTGGCGCCACGCTGCTGTCGCTGGTCGAGCGCAAGGAGCAGGCACAGTTGCAGGAGCTACAGCAGCAGCAAGCCTGGAACCTGGCGAAAATCTCGGTCGACCTGCAACGCCAGGCCTTGAATATCGATCGTCAGAACCGCCAGGCGCTGCTCGCAAGCCAAGCAATTGCTCAAAACCGCTCAACCCATTACAAAAAACTGTTGGACGATGGCCTAAGCAACAAGGAAATAAGCGTCAGTTGGTTCAACGTATCCAGCGGCACGATGGAGGCCGCTGCAATGGCCTTCCAAGTCGCTGCTGCTGGGCTGATGCTGGTTCCAAACGTCGCGGGCTTCAGCTTTGGCGGCAGCCGTTGGGAGGGGCCGGCGCTCGCGGCCTCTGCGGCCGCCCATAGCAGCGCGATCATAACCCGCACGATAGCGGCCGACCTCGACCGTCAGGCCATATTCGATCGCCGTCGGGAAGATTGGCAACACGCCTATGATCAATCACAGCTCGAGCTGACCCAGATTGACGCACAACTGGCGCAATCCACCGAGCAGGAAATCGCCACTCGCCTGCAACTGCGCCTGGCCGAATCAACCCTGGGCCAAACCAAGACCCATTACGACTTTCTCAGCAAGCGCTTTACCAAAGCACAGCTGTACCAATGGCTAAATAGTCAGTTTGCAGTGCTCTATCACCAGGCCTACGACACGACACTCAGCCTGTGCCTGGCCGCCGAAGCTTGCTGGCAATACGAAATCGCCGATTTCGACAAACGATTCATTCAGCCCGGCGCTTGGAATACCACCTATCGAGGACTTGGAGCAGGCGAGCAATTGAAACTCAGCCTGTTGAACATGCGGGCCGGATATCTACGCCGCAGCGAGCGAGAACTGGAGATCCGCAAGACGATTTCATTGCGTCAATTGAAGGACCAGACCGCAACCTCGACGATCAACGAGCCATGGCTGGACATGCATGCCGCACTGAAGAAAGGTCAATGCGACTTCGAGCTGCCCCACGACCTGTTCGAGAATGATTACACGGGTCAGAAGCACTACTTGCGGCGGATCAAAACCATCAGCGTGTCCTTGCCGGCCATTGTTGGTCCTTACGAAAACATCCGGGCCACGCTGACCCAGACCTCTAGCAAGGTGTACATGTCCGCCGATGCCAAGGGGCGGGTCATGGAGAACCTGCGCGCCAACCAACAGATCGCCCTGTCCACCGGCGTCGACGACAACGGTCTGTTCACCCTGACCTTCAACGATGAGCGCTACCTGCCATTTGAATACACCGGTGCGGTTTCCAAATGGCAACTGACATTCCCGAACCCCGAGGCACAAAGGGACATGCTCGAGTCGCTGACCGACATCATCGTACACGTGAGCTATACCGCCAGGGTCGGGGGTGCGCAATGAACGAGCAACCCGCATTGCCGGTTACCGCGCCGGCCCTGCCCAAAGGCGGCGGTGCCATCCAGAGCATTGGTAAGGGGTGGGGAAACGTCGGTGCCCACGGCACAGCTTCCTATGAAGTTGCATTGCCGATTTCCCCTGGGCGCGGCTTTGCTCCGGCCTTGTCCCTGAGCTACAGCAGCTCAGCCGGCAACGGCGTGTTCGGTATCGGCTGGGGGCTGTCGCTGTCTTGCGTGGCGCGACGCACCAGCAAGGGCGTGCCTGCCTATAACGACGACGATGAAATCGTCGGCCCCAGCGGTGTGGTCTGGTTGCCCGAACACGGCCCCCGTCCAACCCGAGTCAATCGCTACAACGGCCTGGACCTGGGCACGACCTACACGGTGACGCGTCATCTGCCAAGAATCGAAAGCAGCTTCGACCGGATTGAACATTGGTCGTCGGATGGAGATACACCGGGTTTCTGGCTCGTGCACGGGGCCGATGGCAGCCTGCATGTCTACGGGAAAAATCCCGAGTCGCGACGAACCGATCCCCAGGACGCAAGCCGGGTAGGTGAGTGGCTGCTGGAGGAAAGCCTGAATGCACATGGTGAGCACATTCAATATGTGTACGCGGAAAATGGCGGAGCCCAACGCTATTTGAGCCATGTGCGTTACGGCAATGTGAAGGCCGACACCAGCCTTTACGCTTGGAAAACAGATCCGCCCACACAGAGTCAATGGCACTTCGAGTTGGTGTTCGACTACGGTGAGCGAAGCACCGAATACGAGAAAAAACCACGCTATGAAGGACTGCAACCGCAAAAACGTAGCGATGGGTTTTCCACCTTTGCCTACGGTTTCGAACTGCGTACCGATCGCCTATGTCGCCAGGTGTTGATGTTCCATCACTTTCCCGAAGCGCTGGGCGCCGATCCTGTTCTCGTGCGACGTCTGCTGCTTGATTACCGCCAGACACTCCTGGGCTATAACTTCTTGAGCGCAGCGCATGACCAAGCGTTCGGCGACGGAACAGCTCCCCAAAGCCGTCCTCCCATGGAGTTCCACTACAGCGGATTCAAAGGCCTGTTCGATAAGCCCGCCTGGAAACACTTTGAGAACATGGCAGGGTTCAGCGACGAACAAGGTTTCCAATGGGTGGATTTGTACGGCGAAGGTTTGCCCGGCCTGCTCCATCGAAGCGATGCAGGCTGGTGTTACCGTGAGCCCATGCGAGCTAAAGCCAAGACGGATGAAGTGGCTTACGACCAGTGGAAAGCGCTGCCTGAGATTCCCGTCGCCGACACCGCGAAGACACTGCACCAAACGCTCAGTGATCTCACAGGTGACGGTCGACTGGACTGGATCATCGCCCAACCGGGGCTCAGCGGCTTTTTTTCCCTGGGCGCTGATAGGAAATGGTCGAACTTCGCGACATTCCAGGCGTTTCCGGCAGAGTTCTTCAACTCAAAAGGGCATCTGGCCGACTTGATGGGCGAAGGCCTCACCGACCTTGCCCTGATCGGTCCCCGCAGCGTTCGCTTGTATGCCAACCAGCGCGAGCGGGGGTTCGCTGCCGCCCGAGAAGTTCCTCGCCACGACGATGACGATGCCTTGCCGGTATTCAACGGGTCGCCTTGCGAACTGGTGGCTTTCAGCGATCTGCTCGGTAGCGGCCAGCAGCATCTGGTGCGCATTCGCCACGACGAAGTGAAGTGCTGGCCAAACCTTGGCCACGGGCGATTCGGCAAAGGCATCGTGATGGATTTTCCGGGCCTCGCCTACCCCACCTTCGATGCCTCGCGCATCCGTCTCGCAGACCTGGATGGTTCCGGTGCCACCGACCTGATCTATCTGCAAGCGGATCGAGCGCTGATCTTCATGAACCGCTGCGGCAATGGCTTCGCTCCCGCGATTACGCTGCTCTGGCCAACTGGCCTGCGCTACGACAACTTATGCCAGGTGAGCATCGTCGACCTGCTAGGGCTGGGTTGCTCCAGCCTGGTGTTGAGCGTGCCGCATCTAACCCCGGCGCAACATTGGCGCTACGACTTTGTCGAGGAAAAGCCGTATCTGCTCACCGGCACCAACAACAACATGGGCGCCGCCAGCCGCATTGCTTATCGCAGCTCGGCCCAGGAATGGCTGGACGAGAAAGCCTCAAGGGTCATAGCCAAGGAGTCCCTTGCCTGCCATGTACCGTTGCCCCTGCACTTGGTGTCGCGCCAGGTCCAGCGGGATGAGATCACCGGTAATCGCCTGACCCAGTGTTTTTCCTATCGTCAAGGTTATTACGACGGCGTCGAACGGGAATTCCGTGGCTTCGGTTTGCTGATACAAACCGACAATGAAACCTACCCCAACGATGCCGATTCGCCAGGCTTCACAGAGCCTTGTTTGAAAAAAACCTGGTTTCATACCGGCCAGGCAGTGGACATGGACCGAAGCGACTATCACGGCACCGATTCGCAAGCCAAGGCGTTGGGTAAAGCCTTACTGTGCCGATACAAAGATGACAATAGCGAGGACGAACTGATTGGGGCGACAGACGAAGCGACCAGGCTTGAAATGTGCCGCGTCCTGAGCGGTCATCTACTGCGCAGCGAGACATACGCAGGGGGCAACGACAAGACGCTGTATTCGGTTCAGGAACACCGTTATCGGATCCGTCTACAACAGGCGCCCCAGGGCCCGCGGCGCTATGCCGCCCTGTTGCCACTGCCGCTGGAATCCATCAGCTACCAATACGACGGCCTGGACGACGACCCCCGGTGCCAGCACACGATCAACTTGCAGCACGATCGGTACGGTGCCGTGATCCACAGCGTGATCATCCATTACGCCCGACGCAAAACGCCAGAAGATACCGCACCGTTCAGCGATCCAGACCCACAACAATGGTGGCGGGATGCTCATGACCCGGCGCAACAGTTCTACTACCTGACGCAAACTCGCGCCGAATTCATCAACCTGCAAACGCCTCAAGAATGGCGCCTGGGTTTACCTTATCGCCAACGGACCAACGCGTTGAAACGACCCAAGGTGCCTGAAGACGGAGGGCTGGCACCGGAGGATATTAATTATGAAAAGCTCACCGAACGCGTCGGGAAACCCAGTTGGGCGAGCCAAGCCGTTCTCACCGACCTTTCTATAACACGCTACAAAAAAGCTTCTGCCAACGAAACGCTGCCGGACGGCAACGCCAGCTTCGAAGCCCTGGTCGACCATCTGGAAACCGCCGAGCTGGACGAAACCGCCCTGCAAGCCTTCCATCTATTGCCGTCCACATCTCAACCCGACGACAAAATGCTCACGGAGCTTGGCTATCACTCCATGGCTGAGTTCCTGGCCACAGGCACGCCAGCCGGCAAGCTCTGGTCAGTCAAGAGTGGCTTCGCGACCTACGCCGGTTTGGAAGGTTTCTACAAAACCAAGACCGTGCAGCCGAGCGACAGCCACGGCGTGACCAAGATCAGCTACGACCCATACACGTGCTTCGTTACCGGGTTCGAACTGCCCGATGGCGCTATGACCAAGGCGCAATACGATTACCGTAGCTTCCTGCCCCAATGGGTCAAAGACCCCAACGGTAACGTGCAGGAAGGTCTTGCCGATGCCTTCGGCCAGGTACTGGCCAGCACCTTTTACGGCGACGAGAACAACAACCCTGTCGGTTTCAAACCGATCGCAGCGTTCAACCCATCGCCTAAAAGTCCGGCAGAAGCGATCGCACAGAGCAAGGATGCTTTGCAGGACGCCGCCACCGCGACCTATTACGCGCCATTCAGTTGGATGGGAAACGTATCGGCGGCAGCCTTGCAGGACACCGACTGGCTAGAGCGCTGTGTGAGCAACGGTGACGTACTGCCAACCGGGCATATTCGCGCTTCGGCTCGCGCCCGGCTGTCGAAACTCGAGGTAGTTCCTGCCGACGATAGAAAACTGAAACGCGAAATTCGTACGTCTAAACGTGAGCCGATACACATCGCCACACTGGTCGCCGATCGTTACCCCGATGACGAGCAGAAACAAATCCGTATCGCCATGACGTGCTTCGATGGCTTTGGTCGCCAGTTGCAAAGTAAGCAGCAGGTCGAATCAGGCATGGCTTACATCGTGGATGCCAAGGGTGAACTGACACTCGAGGGCGACAAGCCGCAGGAACAGATCACCGCAACGCGCTGGCGTGTCAGCGAACGGGTGGAATACAACAGCAAGGGATTGGCGATCCGAATCTACCGCCCCTATTTTGCCGATCAACACCGCTACATCAACGACAAGTCCTTTCGGCAGTTCGGCCATTGCGACCAGCAGTTTTACGATGCGCTAGGTCGCTCGAGCCACAGTCGTCTCGCCAAACAGAATGGTCTTTCCTGGATGCGTCGGCAGACCCGTCATCCTTGGTATACCGTGGAGGAGGACGAAAACGACACGCTGGAAGAAGTCATGGCCGAACATGCCTCGACAGCGGGAGGTGAGGCATGAGCGCACGCCTTCATCGCAAGACTCCCACCCTCAACGTTATCGACGGCCGAGGCCTGCCGGTGCGCCAGGTGGCTTACTGCCGAGGCAAGGAAGGCGAAAAAGCCCAGACGCGCGCAAACCGGCAAGAGTACAACGTTGCCGGACGGTTGATCGCCCAGCGCGACCCTCGGTTTGCCAACGCAACTGACGCCAATCTTGCGAGCGTCTACAGCCTGTCCGGCAAACCATTGCGAGTAAAAAGCGTCGACGCCGGATGGCGCCTGAACCTGCCCGGCGACGCCGGACAGATCCTGCACAGTTGGGATCAACGAGGAAATCACTGGCAATCGACCTACGACAACCAACTGAGACTGACCACCGTCGAGGAACAAGCCGCAGGCCAAGCACTGCGCAAAGTAGAGTGCCTGGGCTACGGCGACAGTTCGCAGGAATCGACGAGGCTCAATCGTTGCGGCGCGCTCATCCGCCACGATGACAGCGCGGGCACGCTGATCGTTGACGAATATGCGTTATGCGGTAAACCGCGCAGCCAGACAAGGCACTTTCTGAGCGAGGCGGCACAACCTGACTGGCCAACCGACGTGAAAGATCGCAATGGTCTGCTTGAAGAGGGAGAAGGCTACAAAACGAGTTGGTCCTACGACGCTCTAGGGCAAATTATCCAGCAGACCGACGCCGCCCGACACGAACAGCACCACGCCTTCGATGTCGCGGGCCAACTCAAATCCGCGAGCCTGAAAATCAAAGGCACCGGGGCCAAAAAAACCATCGTCAAAGACCTCGTCTACAACGCATTCGGCCAGGTCGAGTCGCAAACCGCCGGCAATGGCGTGACGAGCCGCGCGGTGTTCGATCCGGCCAGCGGGCGGCTGACCTCGCTCAGCGCATCGGTGCCTGGCAAAACCTTGCAAGACCTCCACTACACCTACGACGCCATGGGGAACGTGACTCAAATTAGCGACAACGTCCAACCTGAGCGATTCAACAGCAATCAACGGGTTAAACCTGTCAGCACCTTCACCTACGACAGCCTCTACCAGTTGACCAGCGCCACGGGGCGTGAGGCCGCCGGGCTGGCGGCGCCCCCCGGTCTTCCCACCGCCGGTACGACTTCATTCGACCCCACGCAACTGTTCAATTTTGCCGAGCAATACACGTACGACGACGGCGGCAACCTGACCGAACTGCGTCATGTACGCGAAGGGAATAACTACACCCGCACCTTGAATGTCGCCACCGCCAGCAATCGCCTCGTGTCTTGGAGCCAGGGCGACGACACCACGACCAGAATAACGATGAGCTGCGATGCCAACGGCAACCTTCAGGCCCTATGCCCGGGCCAGGCACTGGAATGGAATAGCCGCAACCAGCTCGACAGTGTGGTGCTGGTCCAGCGCGAAAACGGTTCTGACGACATCGAACGTTACACCTACGACAGCAGCGGCCAACGCGTGCGCAAGGTCAAGACGACCCATACCGCGGCGATGACCCACACTGGCGAAGTCCGCTACTTGCCGGGCCTCGAAATCCGCACCCGTCATAACGAGCACCTGGAGGTCATCACCCTGCAAGCCGGACGCTGCAGCGTGCGTTATCTGCATTGGACCAAAGGTCGACCGTCCAGGATCGCGGCCGATCAACTGCGCTACAGTCTCAATGACCATTTGGGCTCCAGCTCACTGGAGCTCGACGATCAGGCCGACCTGATCAGCCAGGAAAGTTACCTGCCCTACGGAGGAACCGCGTGGGTGGCATCCCGTTCGGCCGTGGAAGCCGACTACCGGACCATTCGCTACTCCGGCAAGGAACGCGATGCCAGCGGGTTGTATTACTACGGGCATCGGTATTACGCACCGTGGTTGCAACGCTGGATCAGTCCCGACCCGGCGGGGGCGGTTGATGGGTTGAACTTGTATTGCATGGTCGGGAACAACCCGATGAGGTATGTCGATCACCAGGGGTTGGTACTCACTGATGCTCAGGGGAAGGAAATCGACCCTGTCGAATGGACGAAACAGGATGGGGAGGAACGCTCGAAAAAAATGCTGACGCCACCATCTCCAGCGAAGAAGGGCAAACAAGGCCCTGAAGAAGACCCCGATGCCAGCCCCGGCTTTAGCAAGACAAAACGCAACAACGTTATTGTTGTTCACTCCTATGGCGTTATTAAAGATCACGCGGGCGGCAACGATATGGCCATCATGGAGCATTACAATCTTCCCAAGCCAAAATCCGGCGCAACGGGATATCGCGGGGTAGACCCGTATTATGATGGCTCCGCTACCAGCGAGGATTTCTACCTGAATTTCGGAAGCTACAAAATCAGTAATACGGCTGATTACATGGAAAACTTGGCCGAGAATTACCGAGACAGGAAAAAAGACCCACACTATCAGTTTAAAGTAGATACCGATGCGCTGAGGCTCGACCCAACGCTAAGCAGAACAATTGACGAGCTGTACGAACTTCAACAGCCAACCCGAGAATTTATCGAGAGACATATCGAGGCTTCCAATGGAATCATTCCAATACTAACCGGAGGACCAGGGGCTCATGGAGAAGTTGGAGCGCTTAACACCATTGTTGCGCTCTATCCGGGAAAGCGTGAAAGAGTGCTTGCGGATACGACGCTGTTCACCGAAAAATTACAGAACGTGACGCAACCGGAGCCATTTATCGCCTGTTTCAACTGCAGCGCAATCATTCCACCAAACGTTAGTATCCCAACAGGCCGCCAACTGAGGACGCCACGTTTATATAATGTCCACGTAGCGTCGATCAATGAGTATCGTCAGTAAAGCTCAGCGCAGGTAAAGACCAACCGATTGCCAAACGGATCGACCACCGCCATGTCCTGGCTACCCCAGGGCATGGCCTGGATCTGTGGACGGGCGTAGCGGTATTGCTTGGCGAGCAATTGCTGCTGGAAGGCTTCCAGCTCATCGGTCTCGATCCGCAACGCCGAGCCCGGTGTGCAGTCGCCGTGGTGCTCGGACAGGTGCAGCACGCAGTCGCCGCGGGAGACTTGCAGGTACAGCGGGAAGTCGTCTCCGAAGCGATGTTGCCAATCGACGGTAAAGCCCAGGAAGTCGACATAGAACGCCAACGCCTTGGCTTCATCGAAGATCCGCAGGATTGGGGTGGTTTTACCGAAGCTCATGGGTTGCTCCCTGGCTGAAAAGACCCAGTGTAGATGGGTTGACCCCATTGCTTCGGCCTTGAACCGGGGTTCTTTAGTGTCGCAGTGCCGTTGTTGTGACGCCAATTAACACAATATCAGCCACTTACACGCCATTCGATAGACTAAATCCCCTGCGCAGATCGCCCTCGCGCGCCAGGAATCGACCTTCCCGACGCCCGTTTGCCTGCCCTTCGCGATAGCTCAAGACACCATTGACCCACACGCCATCAATCCCTTCGGCAGCTCGTTGAGGTTCGTTGAAATCGGCCACGTCGCGAATGGTTTGGGGATTGAACAACACCAGGTCCGCCCAATGGCCTTCACGAATTTCGCCCCGATGCTTGAGGCCGAAACGCGCCGCTGAAAGGCCGGTCATTTTGTGCACGGCGGTGTGCAACGGAAAAAGCCCGACGTCACGACTGAAATGTCCCAGCACCCGTGGGAAAGCGCCCCACAAGCGCGGATGGGGAAACGGGTCTTCGGGCAAACCGTCGGAGCCGACCATGGACAACGGATGGGCGAGAATCCGTCGTACGTCGCCTTCATCCATGCCGTAGTACACCGCGCCGGCCGGTTGCAGGCGCCGCGCCGCCTCCAGCAGCGACACCTCCCATTCGCCAGCGATGTCGACCAAGTCGCGACCGCCCATATGCGGATGCGGTGTCGACCAGGTGATGGTGATGCGATGGGCATCGGTCACCTGCTTGAGATCCAGGGTCGAGGAGCTGGCC
Organism: Pseudomonas sp. KB_12; assembly: GCF_052114545.1. NCBI lineage: Bacteria > Pseudomonadati > Pseudomonadota > Gammaproteobacteria > Pseudomonadales > Pseudomonadaceae > Pseudomonas > Pseudomonas sp. KB_12. The sequence goes on from NZ_JBFREY010000005.1 coordinate 166,987, forward strand.
GCATAGGGATAGCAATCACAGCCGACCGGGTGGGTCTGCGCCGCGCTTTCCAACGCCGCGAGCACCTGCGGGCTTCGTCCCCAATTACCGGCGCCCGCGCATTTGAGGTGGGAAATGATCACCGGGCTTTGGGCGTGTCGACCAATCTGGAAGGCCTCGTCCATGGCTTCGAGTACCGGTTCGAATTCGCTGCGCAGGTGGGTGGTGTAGACCGCACCGAACGCGGCCAACTCTTCGCTCAGTTGCATGACTTCGTCGGTGGACGCCGAAAACGCGTTGGCGTAGGCCAGGCCGGTGGACAACCCCAGGGCACCGGCCTCCAGGCTCTCGCGCAATTGCCGACGCATGGCGGCGATTTCTCCCGCCGAGGCGGGGCGCAACAAATCGTCCATGTGATTGCTGCGCAACGCCGTGTGCCCGACCAGCGCCGCTACGTTGACCGCCGGTGTGGCGGCCTCTACGGCTGCGCGATAATCCGTAAAGCGCGGGTAGGCGAACGCCTGGGCCGTGCCGAGCAGGTTCATCGGATCCGGTGGATCGCCCCGCAGGCTCACCGGCGAAGCGCTGATGCCGCAGTTGCCGACGATGACGGTGGTCACCCCCTGGCTGAGCTTGGGCAGCATCTGCGGTTGGCGGATGACCACCGTGTCGTCATGGGTGTGCACATCGACGAAGCCAGGCGCGAGCACGCGGCCGGCGGCATCGATGTCTTCAACCGCGCGGGCATCGCGCAAGTCGCCGACGCGTTCGATGCGACCGGCGCGAATGGCGACGTCGGCGTGGTAGCCGGGCGTGTCGCTGCCATCGATGACCAGTGCATTACGGATAAGCGTGTCGTACAGCATGTCAGTCTCCCAGCGGCAAGTGATCGTCGCCGCCGCGGTAATCGTCCAGGGCGAGTTTGACCCGCCGCAGGCGCTCTTGATTGTCTTCGGGGTGGGTCAGCGCCAGCTCGGTGGCGAGCACGTCGATGGCCAGCAGCATGCCGTAGCGCGCCGCCGTGGGTTTGTAGATGAACGAGGTTTCGGCGCCTTGCAGGGGCAGCACGCAGTCGGCCAGTTGGGCCAGTGGCGAGTCGGCACGCGTGATGGCCAGGATCGCCGCGCCGTAGCTGCGAGCAAGTTCGACCGCGCTCAACAGCTCCGGCGTGATACCGGTCAGTGAACAGGCGATGACCAGATGCTGGTCGCTCAGCGAAGTGGCGGTGATGCGCATCATCACCGGGTCGCGACAGGCGGCAATCGGGTAGCCGAAACGCACCAGCCGTACTTGCAACTCCTCGCTGCACAGCGCCGACCAACCACCGAGGCCGAACGCATGGATCATCCGCGCCTTGCCGATCATCCGCACCGCATCGCCGAACCGCGACTCTTCGAACGCCGACAGATGCTGGCGCAGGGTCGCTTCGATATCACCAACGATCTGTCCATAAAACGCCGATTGCTCCGGCGCGCCAGCCGGGTCGAGGAAGCGGCTGCCGACACCGCTGGCCTGGGCCAGTTGCAGGCGCAAGTCCCGCAGGTCGCGGCACCCAACGGTGCGGGCGAAGCGCGACAGCGTAGCGCTGCTGACTTCCGCCCGTTGGGCCAGTTCATCGAGGCTGGCGGAGGCGGCAAAGCCCACGTCGTCGAGCATCAGCCGAGCGATTCGGCCTTCGCCGGCGCTGAAGGAATCCTGCCGGGAGCGGATCTGGTAGAGGATGTCCATGGCGGCTCCTGTTGGGGTACGTTGCGCTCAAAGCAAGCGTGAAAGCCCGAGGGTCAAGGCGAACGCGACCACGGAGATCAGCGTTTCAAGCACGGTCCAGGTCTTGAAGGTTTGCGTGACGGTCATATTGAAGTATTCCTTGATCAGCCAGAAGCCGCCGTCGTTGACGTGGGAAAAGATAACCGACCCGGCGCCGGTCGCCAGCACCAGCAGCTCGGGGTGTGGATAACCCAGGCCAATCGCCACGGGCGCGACGATGCCCGAGGCGGTGGTCATTGCCACGGTGGCCGACCCCGTGGCGACGCGCATCAGTGCGGCGAACAGCCAGCCCATGACCAGCGGTGACAGCTGGAATTCCTGGGCCAGGCCGACGATCTGTTGCGTGACCCCGGCGTCCACCAGGATCCGGTTCAAACCGCCGCCGGCGCCCACCAGCAAAGTGATGCTGGCGGTCGGTGCCAGGCATTCGTTGGTGAACTTGAGGATCGACTCACGGTTGAAACCCTGGGCCAGGCCGAGGGTCCAGAAGCTGAGGATGGTCGCCAGCAGCAGGGCAATCACCGAGTTGCCGATGAACAGCAGGAATTGATTGAAACCGCTGCCCGGCGTGGAAATCAGGTTGGCCCAGCCGCCGATCAGCATCAGGATCACCGGCAGCAGAATGGTCCCCAGGGTCACGCCGAAACCCGGCAGGTTCGCGCGCGGCTCACGGTCGAGGAATTGTCGCTCCAACGGGTTTTCAGCCGGCAGCTGGATGCGCGGCACGATGAATTTGGCGTACAGCGGGCCGGCGATGATCGCGGTGGGAATGCCAATCAGGATCGCGTACAGCAAGGTCTGCCCCACCGAAGCCTGGAAGGCCTGCACCGCCAGCATCGCCGCCGGATGCGGCGGCACCAACGCATGCACCACCGACAGCCCGGCGACCATCGGCAGCCCCACCATCAGGATCGACACGCCCACACGCCGGGCGATGGTGAAGGCGATGGGCACCAGCAGCACAAACCCGACTTCGAAGAACAACGGCAGCCCGACCAGGAAGGCAATGCACACCATCGCCCAGTGGGCGTTGCGCTCGCCGAAACGCTCGATCAGCGTCTGCGCCATGCGCTCGGCCCCGCCGGACTCGGCCATCATCTTGCCGAGCATGGTGCCCAAGGCCACCACCAGCGCAATGTGCCCCAGCGTCTTGCCGACACCCGCCTCGTACGCCCCCACTACACCCGAGGGCGGCATCCCGGCCAGCAGCGCCAGGCCAATGGACACCAGGGTAATCACAATGAACGGATTGAGCCGATAACGGGCGATCAGCACGATCAGCGCAATGATCGCGATGGCCGCGTAGACCAGTAGCCAATAACCGAAAGCAGGTGCCATGCGTTACTCCTCGAATGGGGTCACGTCGATGTGTTGTGAAACTCATAAATCATTTCGCCAACGAATCTTCAAACCCACTGAAAGTAATTTTCGCGCACAGATAAAACTTGTCGCTGACGGACATCGCGAGACGGCGTTGATGAAAATTCAGCGCAAGACTTTCATCGCCCTAGCTTTTGATCGTTCCCACGCTCCCGCGTGGGAACGATCAACACAACCGACCAACGGCTGGCCGCCCCGCACTCAATTCCGTACCATCCGCCCCTGTTTTTTGCACCACTCCCCGGCAGCCGACTCTCCACCGGCGCCCAGTCAGGTAAATCATGAAATCAGCACGTCTTCGCGCCGACGCCCTCGCCGGCCTCACCACTTCTTTCGCCTTGCTCCCCGAATGCATCGCCTTCGCCCTGGTAGCCCACCTCAACCCCCTGATGGGGCTCTACGGCGCGTTCATCATCTGCACGCTGACCGCATTGTTCGGCGGTCGGCCAGGCATGGTGTCGGGGGCGGCGGGGTCGATGGCCGTGGTCATCATCGCGCTGGTGGTGCAGCACGGCGTGCAATACCTGTTGGCCACCGTGCTGCTGGGCGGGCTGATCATGATGGCCTTCGGGCTGTTGCGGTTGGGCAAGCTGGTGCGCATGGTCCCGCACCCGGTGATGCTCGGCTTCGTCAACGGCCTGGCGATTGTCATTGCGCTGGCCCAACTGGAGCATTTCAAGCAGGGTGAAACCTGGCTCAACGGCGATCCGCTGTATCTGATGGCCGGCCTGGTGGCGCTGACCATGGCCATCGTCTACCTGCTGCCACGCCTGACCCGTAGCGTACCGCCGGCCCTGGTGGCGATCCTCGGTGTCGGCCTGGCGGTCTACCTGCTCGGCCTGCCCACCCGAACGCTGGGTGACATGGCCCATATCGCCGGCGGCTTGCCCGCCTTCGCCTGGCCCGATCTTCCCTGGAACCTGGAGACCCTGCAGATCGTCGTGCCCTACGCGGTGATCATGGCAATGGTCGGTTTGCTGGAAACCCTGCTGACCCTGAACCTGACCGACGAAATCACCCAGAGCCGCGGTTATCCGGACCGTGAATGCGTGGCGTTGGGCGCTGCCAACATCGCCTCCGGGCTGTTCGGCGGCATGGGCGGCTGCGCCATGATCGGCCAGACGGTGATCAACCTCAGCTCGGGTGGGCGCGGACGGTTATCGGGCGTGGTGGCCGGGGTGATGGTGTTGCTATTCGTGTTGTTCCTGTCGCCGTTGATCGAGCGCATCCCGCTGGCCGCGCTGGTGGGCGTGATGTTCGTGGTTGCGCAGCAAACCTTCGCCTGGGCCTCGCTGCGGGTGATCCACAAGGTGCCGAAGAGTGATGTGTTGGTGATCATCGCGGTGACCATCATTACGGTGTTCACCGACCTGGCGGTGGCCGTGCTCTGCGGTATCGTCATCGCGGCGCTCAACTTCGCCTGGCAACAGGCCCGGGAGCTGTACGCCGACACGCACCAGGAAGCCGACGGCAGCAAACTCTATCGCCTGCACGGCACGCTGTTCTTCGCTTCGACGACGCCGTTTCTCAACCAGTTCGACCCGGCCAACGACCCGGCCCAGGTCACCCTCGATTGCCGCCACTTGCGCTTCGTCGACTACTCGGCCGTCGCCGCACTCAAGACCCTGCGCGAACGCTACAGCAAAGCCGGCAAGCACCTGCGTGTGTTCCACCTGTCCGAGCGCTGCAAGCAAATGCTCAAGCGCGCGGGCGTGAACCACGACTGACGACATGCCAACACACACCCTGTGGGAGCGAGCTTGAACTCGCGATAGCGGTGGATCAGCCAACTTCAACGCTGACTGACCTGACGCCATCGCGAGCAAGCTCGCTCCCACAGGGGTTATTGGGCTGAAGAAGATAGAGTGATCGTCTGTGATCAAATGTGGGAGCGAGCTTGCTCGCGATAGCGGCGTCACTCACACCATCTCATCAAGAATCCACGCCACCACCGACGTCCGTTTCGGCGTCCACCCCAGCAGCTCACGGGCGTTCTTGCCCCGCACCCGGCTGTTGGAACCCAGGCCATAGTTGGCCATTTCGTAGCCCCACTCCGCTTCGGCATCGGCCAATGGCCAGTCCTGCGGTTCGCCCAGGTTCAACGCCCGGGCCATGGCGGTGGTCACGTCGATGAACGAGGCTTCGCCGCTTTCGACGAAGTAGAAGGTGCCCGACTGGTTGCGAGTCAGGGCCAGTTTGTACAACTCGACCACGTCCTCGATGTGCACATTGGACCAGATGTTCTGCCCCCGCCCGACATGCCGCACCACGCCACTTTTACCTGCCTGCTTGAGCAGGCGCGGCAGTTGCACGCTGTCGCGCTTGACGCCCAGGCTGTGGCCGTAGATCAAGGTGTTGCAGATCACCGCCGAGTTCACGCCTTGCTTCGCCGCATCCAGGACCAGGTTGTCGATGGCGACACGGGCAGCCTTGTCGGCGGTAGGTGCCGGCAGGTCATTTTCGTAGTAGATGGCATCGCTGGAACGACCGCCCGACGCGTCGCCGACGATGCTCGAACCGCTGGTGTGCAGCAGCACTTTGTTCGAGCCCTTGAGCCCTTCGATCAACGCTTCGACCGCACCGCGGTGGTCGCTGCTGGCGGCATTGATCACCGCATCGGCGGCACGGGCCTGCTCGGTCAGCAGCGCGCTGTCTTCGAGGGTGCCGATAACCGGCTCGATGCCCAGCGCCGTCAGTTCGTTCGCCTGTTCGGCGCTGCGCACCAGACCGGTGACGTGGTGCCCGGCGCGTACCAGGCCGGTGGCGATGGAACCGCCGATAAAACCGGCAGCGCCGGTGACGAATACGTTCATGGACAAACTCCTTGGCCAGATCAGTGATGGCGCAAGTATCGAGGCCCCGTCCCTGACGAAACAGTCCACATTGCCCAAATCACTCTTGCCTTGAAGTCACGAATCAGCCTTTGAACTCCCGCGAGGCGTAGCCGGCGAGCTTGCCCTGGATGAAGTCCAGGAAGCACTGGATCCGCAAGGCCAGTTGCGAGTTGCGGTAGTACACGGCATTGATCGGCTGGCGATATCCGCTGTTGGCATCGGCCAGCAGCACCTTCAGCCGACCGGCACGGATGTCTACGCGGGTCATGAAGTCCGACAGGCAGGCAATGCCCTGCCCCTGCAGCGCCAAGTGGCGCACGGTCTCGCCGCTGGACGCGCTGATGGCGGGCTGGATCGGCCAACGATCACCGTGTACGTGGCGCAGCGGCCACTGGTTGAGGCCCTCGTTCTGGGCAAACCCCAGCAGCGCATGACCTGCCAGCTCGGCGACGCTAGACGGTGTGCCGTGCCGCTTCAGATAAGCGGGGCTGGCCAGAATGTGCAACGGGCTGCAACCCAGGGCGCGGGCGTGGAGCGTCGAGTCGGTGAGGGTGCCGATGCGGATGGCGATGTCGGTGCTTTGCTCCAGCAGGTCGATGATCAGATCGTTGCTGTTGAGTTCGAGCTGGATGTCCGGGTAGAGCCTGCGGAACTCGTCGATGTGCGGGACGATGGCATGCAGCATGAACGGCGAGGCCGCGTTGATGCGCAACCGGCCTGCAGGGTTCTTCTGGCGGGAGGACAGGCGCTCTTCCAGCTCATCCATCTGGTCGAGGATGCCTTTGGCCTGCTCGAAGAAATACTTGCCCTCCTCGGTCAGGTCCATACGCCGCGTGGTGCGGTTGATCAGCGTGGTGTCGAGCTTGGCCTCCAGCCGCGACAACGTTCGGCTGACCGCCGACGGCGTCTGCCCGACCTGCTCGGCGGCGGCGGAGATGGATCCGCACTCGATCACGCAGACGAAAATCTGCAATTCGTCGGATCTGGCTTTCACGTATCCCCCTGTCGACTGATCTCTCTTGTGGCGAGGGGATTTATCCTCGCGATGTGGGAGCAAAGCTTGCTCGCGATGAAGGCGCCGCGGTCTTTCGGGGATCGAGGGGTCTGTTTCGCGAGCAAGCTTTGCTCCCACAGCGCAGGTTTACCCACCCGCCACAGGATAGTATCGGGATGTGAGGTAAAAGACAGGTCACGCCTTCAGGCCGAACACCTCGCGCAAATGCTGTTCATACCGCGCCACATCCCCGTCGATGTTCGGGCGCTTCATCACGTCCACGCACAGGAAAGTCGGCAGGCCGGTCATGCCGAGGAACTGATTGGCCTTGTGGAACGGGAAGTACACCGCGTCCACGCCCTTGGCCTCGAAGAAGTCGCTCGGGTCGTCGAAGGCTTGCTGCGGGGCGTTCCAGGTCAGCGACAACATGTACTGCTTGCCCTGGACCAGGCCACCGCTGCCGTATTTCTGCGAGGCATCGGAACGGGTCCGGCCGTCGCTGGCGTAGAGGCTGCCGTGGCCTTCGGTGAAGACTTCGTCGATGTATTTCTTCACGGTCCAGGGCGCGCCCATCCACCAACCCGGCATCTGGTAAATGATCACATCGGCCCAAAGGAACTTGGCGACTTCCTCCTTGATGTCGTAGCCGCCGTCGATGAAGGTGGTTTTCACATCAAAACCGCCACGGTCCAACACGCTGAGCGCCGTGTCGTGGAGGGTGGCGTTGTAGCGACCGTCGGAGTGAGCGAATTGTTTGCCGCCATTGAGCAACAGGACTTTTTTCATGGGGAGTCTCATCGGGTTCCACGGCATGGGCCGTCAAAGGCCGCCGCATGGAAAGGTTGAAAATGATGGCGGCAGAATAACGATGAGCTTCATGGGGAATAAGCCGTCCAACGGCAAAAGTGATTTGATCTATACGCACGAATTAACGACCGATTATTGCCTTAGACTTCGAGACCTCTTTTATCTCAGGAGCCACCTCGATGAGCGAACTGCACGGTTTCATCCTGCACGCCAAGACCCGTCCAGAAAAAGCCGAAGCCTTCGAAGCGCTGTTCCGCGCCTACGTCGAACCAAGCCGCGCCGAGCCCGGCTGCATCGAATATCACATGCTGCGGGACCAGCAGGATCCGACGCTGTTTATCTTCTATGAGATCTGGGCATCCCAGGCGCACCTGGAGGTGCACTCGAACCTGCCGCACATGCAGCAGTTCTTCGAGCAACGCATGGATTATCTGGAGCGCGACTTCGAAATCCGTCGCGTCGACATGCTCAGCCCGTCCTCGGCTAGCCGCTGATCAGCAGATGACCGCCGAGCACGCCGAGGCCGACAAAAAACACCCGCTTGAACAACACGGCGCTGATCCGCTGACGCAACCATTGCCCCAGCCACATCCCCAGCAGCGCCGGAGCCAGCGCCAGCAACGAAGCGCTCAACTCGCCCCCGCCCAGTGCGCCGCGCCACAACAGGCCGGCGGCCAGGGCCAGGGTAGAAACGGTGAATGACAGGCCCAAGGCCTGTACCAGTTCGTCCTTGCTCAGGCCCAGCGCTTGCAGATAGGGCACCGCCGGAATGACGAATACGCCAGTGGCGGATGTGATGAGGCCAGTGAGCAGCCCGCAGAGCGGAGCGATCCACGGCTCGGCACAGGCGCCGACCCGCAGCGTTGGCAGCAACAGCCCGCTCAGCGCATACAGCACGAGCGCCCCACCCAAGGCCCGCACCACCCAGGCCCCACCCGTCATGCCAAGCCACAGCGTACCGAGCCCGGTGCCAATGAAAATCGCCAGCAGCAGCGGCCACAGGCGCCGGAGCAGGGCTTGCAGATGACCGCCAAACGCCAATTGCCAGAGATTGGTCAGGGTCGCCGGGATGATGAGCAGCGCCGCAGCCTGCGCCGGGGCCATAGCCAACCCAAGCAAGCCCATGGAGATGGTCGGCAAGCCGAGGCCGATCACACCCTTGATGGTGCCGGCCAGCAGGAAGGTGCCGATGACCAGCAGGGAAAGGGCTAGACCGAGGTTTTGATAGAAAGTAATGAGTGTGTCCATGGGGGGTATCGTGCGCCCCGGGGCTTGGCTTGAAAATCTGCCATATACTGAGGGTGCCTCTCTTGCGGCAAGAGGCTGTGAATTCGCTGATGCGGCCGACGCCATCGCGAGCAAGCTCGCTCCCACATGGGATTGCATTTCAACTGTGGGAGCGAGCTTGCTCGCGATGACGATAAACCAGGCGCCACAGCACTTGAGACAGGATCCCCACCCATGCACTTCGACCTCACCGACCTGCGCCTCTACCTGAACATCCTCGACACCGGCAACATCACCGCCGGTGCGGCTCGCAGCCATTTGTCCCTGGCCGCGGCCAGCGCACGAGTGCGAGCCATGGAAGCGTCCCTGGGCATCGACCTGCTTGAACGCGGGCGGCGTGGCGTAACGCCCACTCCCGCGGGCAAAGCCCTGGCCGAGCACGCCCGGATCCTGCTGCAACAGGCCGAACGCCTGCAACAGGACCTGGCCGAATACGCCAAAGGCGTCAAAGGCCGGGTGCGGCTGCTGTGCAACACCAGCGCCATGACCGAATACCTGCCCGAGTTGCTGGCCGGTTTTCTCCAGGCCCATCCCAACCTCGACATTGACCTGCAGGAGTTGCCCAGCTCACGGATCACCCATGCGCTGCGCCAAGGCGCGGCAGACCTCGGGATCGTTTCCGACGCAGTGGACACCGAGGGCCTTCAGACCTGGCCTTTTCGCGACGATCCGCTGGTATTGATCCTACCGACCGGACACCCCCTGGCTGACGGTCGCGCCGTACGTTTCAGTGAGACCCTCAGCCACGATTATGTCGGTCTGAACGCCTCCAGCGCCCTGGCGATCCACCTGGAAGAGCAGGCCCTGCACATCGGCTCACGCATGCAAGTGCGCATTCGCGCCGAGGGTTTCGACGGGATGATTCGCATGGTGGCCCATGGTGCAGGCATTGCCATCGTGCCGAAGGCTGCCATCGACCGGCGCCCACCCGAGCCTTCGTATCAATGCGTCCCGCTGCAAGAGGCTTGGGCATACCGGGCCTTGCTGTTGTGCGCCCGCAACTTCGACGGTTTGCCTGCCTACGCCACGGCCCTGGCTCGGCATCTGGCCGATTGATGCGCGCTTCTGGATAGCCCGGTGTCGACCACAGACATCTACCCGCTCATGCCGCGCGTTAGGGTGCCTGTTCTCTTCTGCCCCTTTCGGAGCTCACATGACCGCACCCATCACCGTCCTGCGCGACACCCATCCGCTGCCCGTACTCGACGCCTGCAAATGGGAAAAACTCGAAGGCGACCCGCACACCGTCAACCTCAACGCCTACACCAGCGAAGACGGCAGCAAGATCATGGGCACCTGGATCTGCACACCCGGCAAATGGCGTGTGGATTACGTGAAGTGGGAGTACTGCCATTTCCAGGAAGGCTACTGCATCATCACCCCGGACGGCATGGCGCCGATCCATCTGCGGGCCGGTGACATCTTTGTCGTCGAGCCAGGCATGAAGGGCACCTGGGAAGTGGTCGAGACCGTGCGCAAATATTTCGTCTTTGCCTGAAACAAAAAACCGAGAGACCACCCGACATGGTCTCTCGGAAAACAACTTTGTAGATTGCGCAGCCTCTGTGGCGACGGAGCAATCTGTGGGAGCAAGGCTTGCCCGCGATGCAGGCACCTCGTTCTCTCAGAGACCGCATCGCCTGTAATCGCGGGCAAGCCTTGCTCCCACAGACAATTGCCCTTGCCACAAAAGCCCGTCGATATCGCCGCTCTTACTGCGGCTTGCGATAGCTGTTCACAATCGCCGAAAAGTCCTTGCCGCCCTCGCCCCGCTGGCTCATCGCCTGGTACAACTGCTGCGCCACCGCCCCCAGCACCACCGGCTGACGGGCCTGCCGCGCGGCTTCGGTCGCCAGGCCCAGGTCCTTGAGCATCAGGTCGGCGCCAAAGCCCCCCGTGTAGCCCCGGGACGCCGGTGCCGTTTCGATCACGCCCGGCCATGGGTTGTAGGTGTCCGAACTCCAGCAACGGCCCGTTGAACTGTTGATGATGCCGGCCAACACCTGGGTGTCGATCCCCAAGGCATCGCCCAACGCCATGGCTTCGCTGACACCGACCATGGAAATCCCCAGCAGCAGGTTGTTGCAGATCTTGGCGATCTGCCCGGTGCCGACTTCGCCACAGTGCACGATGTTACGGCCCATTTGCGCCAGCACCGGTTGCAAGGTGGCGAACAACTCGGCCGTGGCACCGACCATGAAGGTCAACGTGCCCGCCGCCGCACCACCGGTGCCACCCGAGACCGGCGCATCGGCCATCGCCACCCCTTGTTTCGCCGCGGCAGCCGCCACGTCGCGGGCGGTTTGTGGATCGATGGTGCTGCAATCCACCGCTGGCGTACCGGCAGCGATGCCGGCCAGCACACCGTCTTCACCCAGCCAGACACTGCGCACATGGGCGGCGGCCGGCAGCATGGTGATCACCAGGGCAGCGCCCTGGGCCGCGTCGCGCGGCGAGGCGCTGATCGTGCCGCCCAGCGCCGCCAGTTCAGCCAGCACCGTCTGGTTCAGGTCGAACAGGTTCAGCGAATGGCCAGCCTTGAGCAGGTTGCGCGCCATGGGGGCGCCCATGTTGCCCAGGCCGATAAATGCGATGTTCATGTCCGGCTCCTTAACGCAAATTGATGGTGGTGTTCACACCGTCATTGACGCTGTCATCATCGAACCAGCGCGCGGTCACGGTCTTGGTCTGAGTGTAGAACTGCACCACTTGTTTGCCGTACGGACCAAGGTCGCCGAGTTTCGAACCGCGGGAACCGGTAAAGCTGAAGAACGGCACCGGCACCGGAATCGGAATGTTGATGCCCACCTGGCCGACGTCGATTTCGCTCTGGAATTTGCGCGCCGCCGCACCGCTCTGGGTGAACAGGCCAGTGCCGTTGCCAAACGGGTTGGCATTGACCAGGGCAATTGCCTGATCCAGGGTGTCGACTTCCAGCACCACCAGCACCGGGCCGAAGATTTCCTCGGTGTAGATACGCATGTCGGTGGTCACGCCGGAAAACAGGGTCGGGCCAACGAAATTGCCCTGCTCGAAACCCGGCACGCTGATACCACGACCATCGAGCTCCAGCTTCGCCCCTTGCTGCACGCCACTCTCGATCAATTCGAGGATCCGTGCCTTGGCGCGCTTGGAAATCACCGGGCCGACGTCAGTGCCCGGCTCGCTGCCAGCATTGACCTTGAGCTTCTGCGCCAGGGCCTTGAGCTCCGGCAACCACTGCTTGGCCGCGCCCACCAGCACCACCACGGAAGTGGCCATGCAACGCTGGCCCGCCGCGCCGAAACCGGCGCCGACCAAGGCGTTGAGGGTCTGTTCACGATTGGCATCAGGCAACACCACCGCGTGGTTCTTGGCGCCCATCATCGACTGCACGCGCTTGCCGTGACGACCCGCCAGGTCATACACGTGGGTGCCAACTGCCGTCGAACCGACGAATGAAACCGCCTTGATGTCCTTGTGTGTGCAGAGCGCATCCACCACATCCTTGCCGCCATGCACCACGTTGAGCACGCCCGCCGGCACGCCGGCCTCTATGGCCAGTTCCACCAGGAGCATGGTCGACAGCGGGTCCTGTTCCGATGGCTTGAGCACAAAGGTGTTACCGCAGGCGATGGCCATCGGGAACATCCACAGCGGAATCATCGCCGGGAAGTTGAACGGGGTAATGCCCGCGCACACACCAATCGGTTGGCGCAGGGTGTAGGTGTCAACGCCACCGGCAACGTTCTCGGCAAATTCGCCCATCTGCAGGGTGCCGATGGAACAGGCGTGCTCGACCACTTCCAGGCCACGGAAAATATCGCCTTCGGCATCAGCGATGGTCTTGCCCTGTTCGGCGCTGAGCACCGCGGCGATGCGCTTGGAATGCTCGCGGATCAACGCCTGGAGCTTGAGCATGATGCGCATCCGCGCGCCGATGGGCGTCAGTTTCCAGGTCTGGAAAGCACGCTGGGCAGCGGCGATGGCGGCATCGACTTCCGAGGCCGTGGCGAACGGAACCTTCGCCAACACCTGCTGGGTGGCCGGGTTGACGATGTCGTGCCATTCACTGGATTGGGATTCAACCCACTCGCCATCGATCAGCAGTCTGACGGTTTGCAGGGTGGTGTCGCTGGGCGTAAGGGAAACGTTCATGCTGGCCTCCGGGATTGTTCTTATAGAGAGCGTTGGTTCAGCAAAAACCAAGGTGCACGGGACACGCTTGGTGATGGGACTGTTTTTGGAGTATAGATGTGCAAACTTCTAATAAGAATGCACATAAAAGCCGGTCCAACATGCAAAAAAACATCACCTCCCTGGGGTCGCTGAACTGGGACGACCTCAAGTTTTTCCTCGAAGTGGCCCGCACCCGCAAGGCCAGCACGGCCGCCAAGCGCCTGGCCGTCGACTACACCACGGTGTCGCGACGCATCAGCTCGCTGGAAGCCTCGTTGGGCACGCTGCTGTTCGAGAAATCCCGGACCAACGGTTTTGTCCTGACGGCCGAGGGCCAGCGCCTGCTGGGTTACGCCGAATCGATCGAAAGCACCCTGCACATGGCCTGCGAACAGGTCTCAGGCTCCGGCGTCGCGCTGTCCGGCCACGTGCGCATGGGCTGCACCGAAGGCTTCGGCAGCTTCTTCATCACCCCGCAACTGAGCCACTTCGTCGACGCCTACCCGGCCATTTCGGTAGACATTCTCCCGCTGCCGCACTTCATCAGCCTCTCCAAGCGCGAAGCCGACATCGTCATCGCCCTCGAACGCCCCGAACACGGCCCCTATGTGTGCTGCAAATTGTGCGACTACCGACTGCAGCTCTACGCCACCCAGTCCTACCTGGACAACCACCCACCCATCCAGCGCCCGGCCGACCTGGGCAAGCACTCGTTCATCAGCTACGTGGATGACCTGGCGTTCAGTTCCGAATTGCTCTACCTGGCCAACGTACTACCCGGCGCCAATGCCCACCTGCGCAGCACCAGCGTGATCGCGCAATTCGTGGCAGCGCAGCAAGGCCGCTCACTGGCCATCCTGCCCTGCTTCCTCGCCGCCCAGGACCCACGGCTGTTGCCGGTGTTGCCGGAGGACATCACCGTCACCCGGCAATTCTGGATGTACTGCCGTGAGGACTTGAGGAAGCTGAAGCGGATTACGTTGTTGTGGGATTACATTCGCGAGGTGACTGAACAGAACCAGCCACTGCTGATGGGCGACAGCCGGGAGATGGTGTTCGCCGACTAGTCGGCGCTGACCACGATGGCGACACGGCGGTTTTCGGTGCGGCCGCTGGCGGTGTCGTTGGAGGCGACCGGTTTGCTACTGCCCAGGCCGCGCAGTTGGACGTTCTCTTCGCGCATGCCAACGCTTGTCAGCACCTTGCTCACGCTGGCGGCCCGCCGCTTCGACAGTTGTTCGTTGTAGGCCTGTGAGCCCGATGCGTCGGTATGGCCATCGACACGTACCCGCTGGATTCCCGCCCCCAGCAGTGCCTTGCCGATACGCTCGACGATTTCGGTACTGGCCGGGTTGAGGTTTTCCACATCGCTGCCAAACAGCACCTTGCCCGACAAACCGAAGGCCCAGCCATCGTCAGTCAGCTCGAAACCTTGTTGCTTGAGTACGGCAATTTGCGCCGGGGTCAGGCCTTTCGGCGGTGCTGTCTGGCAACCGCTCAGGACCACGACGGCAAGCAGGAAAAGCGCCGAGAACCAGCGCAGGGAAAATTGAAGGGATGAACGCACGAGTCAGCTCCTGGTTTGAAGATCAGCGACGGAGTGATCCGACTCCGCCGTATGTTGACCGCCTCGGGCGAGGCGTTTGGCTTGATACATGGCCGCATCGGCGGCGTGGAGCAGGGTGCCCGGTGTGGCACCATCATCCGGGTAAACGGCAATGCCGATACTGAGGGAGGTCAACACGGAGGCGTTGCCGGGCAATTGAATCGGCATTTCCATGCTGGCGATGATTTTTTCAGCGATCCGCTCGGCGTCCTCGGCGTTGTGCAGGGGCGCCAGCAGCACGGCGAATTCATCGCCGCCCAGGCGTGCGACCAAGTCGTCTTCACGCAACTGTGCCCGGACCCGGGTCGCCACGGCCGTCAGCACCGCGTCACCGGCAGCGTGGCCGAAATTGTCATTGATGCCCTTGAACCGGTCGCTGTCCAGGTACAACACGGCCACTTGCTCGTTGAGCTTGCTGGCGTTGCGCAAGGCGCGGATCAGCCGGCCTTCGAAAAACGCCCGGTTCGGCAAGCCGGTCAAACTGTCGTGACTGGCCTGGTGGGCCAGGGTTTCGTTTTCGCTTTGCAGGTGGGTCTGCCAGGACTCCAGTTCCTCGAGCAGTGCATTGAAGTCATTGGCCAGATTATCCAGTTCGGCGATGGCGGCCGGCGGCACCCGCCGGTCCAGGGCCCGCTCGCTGCGTGCCGCGTGAGCCACTTCGGCCAGGCTGCGCAATGGTCCGGTGATCGCCCGCAACTGGCGCCGCGCCAGATAAAGCGCCACCCAGGCACTCACCGCCGTGCATAAGATAATCCCCGTCAGGCCGCTGAGCAGAAAGCGCAAAAGGCTGCCGCCATGCCCCGCCAGCACGATGCGGCCGATGTTCTGTCCTTGGTGAACGATTGGCAGGCTGATGGGCTTCTCCAGGAATGCCTTGGCAATGTGCACTTCCAGCCCCGACAACAGGCCTGTTTCCGGTCGCTGCCAACGCGCCAACAGACGGCCATGTTCATTGAGCACCTGGGCATCGGCGACCTCTTCGGTGGAGGCGATCAAGGCCAGCGCCTCGGTGGCCGCCGCCGCGTCATCGAATACCACGGCGGCTTCCACGGTGTAGTTGATCGAACGGGCGATCAGGTGCAGGTTGTGATCGGCGTAGACCCGCAACGCAAGCACCCCCAGCAACGTCAGGGAAACACTGGCCATGGTGATCGCCACCAACGCGACAATCAGGTGGCCGCGCCCGATGACCGAGCCCAGGGTGGGAAGGATCCGCGATTTGGACAGGCTCATGGTACTGCCGGCCTGCGACGGGAAAGCTGCAGAACGCTCGGATGGATACGCACGCCACTGCGCGCTACCGAGTCGAGGTTGACCTCGAACGATACCTGCTCATCACCGACCCGCAGACAGAACAGGCTCCCCACGGTGCACTGGTCACCGCCTTCGCTGATGCTCAACACGGGCTTGCCGATCAGGGAGTCAAACAGACGGGTGCGCTCGTCGCTGGTCAGCCTGCCGATGTAGACGGCGTTGCAATCCGTAGCGATGTTGGGGTGATCGGCCAGCAATCGCTGTACGGCCACCGGTCGACCGGTGGCCTGGGTGGTGCCTTTGACCAGGTCGTCGGTGTATTGGGTCGGGCCGACGATGCACAGTTGCAACTGCGCAGGCTCCACTGGCCAGCGCGCGTAGCTGAGAATGCCCAAGACGACTTGAGTGACCGATTCGGCCCGCTGTTCAGCCCGGCTCGTGGAGGGTGGATCTTCGGCAAGCACCATAGGCGACAGCAACCACAGAAGACCGGCAAGCAGATAATGCCCCCACTCCTTGCTGCGCACCGCCTCCCGAACCGCCACTTTCATGGAAAATCTCTTGGTCATACGATAAGTGTCGGAACGATAGCACAGTGCCAAAAAGCCAGCGAGCCGGCGCCCTACGGACATATCTGACAGAAAACAGTCAGAATCGTGACTCCGGCATCGAATCACGAAAGCTGATCATTCAGTCATCCCCCTCCAACTCCAACATGAGCCCGCTCAAACGCTTGACCTTGCGCCGCACCGCCTCCTCGAACACCCCCGCTCGTGGCTCTATCAGGCTGAACCATTGCTTGCCCCGGGTAATGGCGGTGTACACCAACTCCTTGGTCAATACCGGGTTCAGCGCATCCGGGAGGATCAACGCGGTATGGGTGAATTCCGAGCCCTGGGATTTATGCACCGTCATGGCATACACGGTTTCCACATCATTCAGGCGGCTGGGCAGGACGAAACGCACACCGCCCTGGCCATCGTTGCGCGGGAAAGCGACCCGCAGAACCTGTTTACCGGCATCGGGGCCGTCACGCTCGGGCAACTTGAGGGCGATACCGATATCGCCGTTCATCAGCCCCAGCCCATAGTCATTGCGGGTCATCAACACCGGGCGCCCTTCGTACCACTGGTGATCGCTATCGATAAGGCGGGCCTTGAGCAAGGCGGCGGTGATTCGCAGGTTCAGTCCTTCGACGCCCCACGGACCTTTGCGCACCGCGCAAAGCAATTGGAATTCGTCGAAGGCCGCCAGGACTTCCCGGGCCCAATCGGCCCAGCAACGGTCTTCCAGCGGGCGAGAAATGGCCGGGCGTCGCTGCCGTAGCAGGCTCAGGTAATGCCGATAACCCTGGGGCCCATCTGGCTTGCCGTCGAGCAGCAGCTTTTCCAGTTTCGTGTCGTGTTCACTCGCCAATTTCAGGGAAGACAGATCGGCATGCTGCCCTTGCTCCAGCAACTGACGGGCTTTTTCAGGCTGCTGCTGGTTGACCCAGCGAGCCAGCTGACCAATCCCGCTGCCTTCGCCGAAGCGCCGGGAATGCCTGAGCATGACCACTTGCTGTGCCAGGGGATGAGTGCCGTCGAGGTCCTGTTGCAGGTCACTGGCCGCCAGGTTTTCACCACTGGCCGACTCAAGCCAGGCTCGGGTCCGGGGGCTGTACCAGCCCTCCTCGGCGTCTCGACACAAATCCCCCAGCACCGCACCGGCTTCAACGGAGGCCAACTGGTCCTTGTCCCCCAGCAACACCAACCGTGCATGGGCCGGCAGGGCATCCAGAAGATTGGCCATCATCTCCAGGTCGATCATCGACGCTTCATCGACCACCAGCACATCCAGTGGCAAGCGATTGCCTGCATGGTGGCGAAAATGCCGGGTGCCCGGGCGGCTGCCCAGCAAACGATGGACTGTCGTGACGTCGCAGGGAATCCGTTCGCGCACCGCGTCGTCCACATCCAGGGTCCGGACCTGCTGGCTGATGGACTCGGTCAGGCGCGCCGCCGCCTTGCCGGTTGGCGCAGCCAGGCGAATCCGCAGCGGCTTCCCGGCCTCGACGGCCGGAGCCTGCAGAAGGGCCAGCAGGCGCACAACGGTCGTGGTCTTGCCGGTGCCCGGGCCGCCGGTCACGATGCTGAAGGCCCCTCGTGTCGCCAGCGCGCAGGCCAGTTTCTGCCAGTCGATCGGGCCGCTGGCATTGGCCGGCCCGAACAACCCGTCCAAGCGCTCGCGCAGGTCGCCGGGCGCCGCTTCATGCTCGATAAGCCGTTGACGCAACGCTTCATCGATTCGCCGTTCATAACCCCAGTAGCGGCGCAGATAAAGACGTTTGCCGGACAGCACCAACGGGCGTTGCTGCGCCTCTTCGCTCCCATCCACGGCCAGGGCCACCAGACGACTGGACGCCAGGGCCTTGCACCAATGGACGCCGTCCAGTGTCGCCAATATTTGCGATGGCAACAGCATCACGCCCGTCTGCAGGTCACCCTCGGGAGGCAGCGACAGCGCAAAATCCGGTTCCTTGAGGGTCTCGAACACATCCAGGCAAACATGCCCGTGACCCAGTTGATGGCTGGTCAACGCAGCAGCGAGCAGAACCAAAGGATCATCGTCGGGCGCCAGTTCATGGAGGAACGCCACGAATGCCTTGTCCAGGGCGCGCAACCAGCCGCGCTCGACCCAGCGCGTCAATAACAACAGCAGGTCCTGCGCACGGCTCAAGGGCGCCAACTCCACCAGGCTTTCGTCGTCGGACGATTTGGGCAGCAGGTCGGCAAAAGAACGACTCATAGCAACTCTCCCTGTACCCACGCCGGTTCAGCCTTGGGTTCGGGCGCCCCCTGGAACAGGCGATCCAGTTGTTCGATCAATGCCCGTGGCGGCTTGGTGAAATACACCCCCTGACTGGCTGAGCGGGTTCCGCGAAGGAACAGGTACAACGCGCCGCCGACATGCCGGTCGTAGTCGTAATCGGGGAGCCGTGCCTTGAGCTGGCGATGCAGGGCCAACAGGTACAGCACGTATTGCAGGTCGTAGCGATGGTCCAGGATCGACTGTTCCATGGCCGGTACGGTGTAGGCCATGTCATCGACACCCAGCCAGTTGGATTTGTAATCGGCCACGTAGTACCGGCCGTCGTGCTCGAACGTCAGATCGATGAAGCCCTTGAACATGCCGTTGAGCAGCACCGGTTCTGCCGCGACGCGGGCCACACCACCATGGGTGAACCGGCAAACCAGTTGGTCGAGCTTTTGCACATCGACCTTGTGGCTGGCGAACCAGAACTCCATCTCGACCTGGAATCGGCTCAGCTGTTCGAGCACCACTGGCGCCTGGTCGTCGCCGACGTGCATGGGCATCTTGATCAGGTGCTGCAGCCAATCGCTCAGCGTGGTGATCCAGCCTTTCCAGCCTCGGCGATTGCAGCGTCGGGCAATGGCATCCTCGATATCCGTTGGCGCCGATGAAAAGCCCTCCCCTGCGGCCCACTCCAGCAGGCCATGCAGGAAAGTGCCGGGGTTGGGGCCACGGGGAAAGCGGTGGATGTCGCCACCGACAGCGACGGTCTCCCTGGGCGCGTCCGGGTCCAGTCGTTCATCGTCGAACAGTTTCTGGGCCTGGGGACTCTCTGGCGCGGTATCGCTGCCTTCGCTCAGGCTTTCGCTGATGCGCAAGGCACTGTAGGACGCGATCCACCAGTTCTCGCTGGCTTTTCGCAAGGGTACCAAGGGTTCAAGCAACACGGCTTCGTTGCGCGGGGCCCGGTAGTGCTCGTCGGTGGCCTCAGGCATTGGCTGGTAGCTCACCGCGTCACTGCCTTGTTGCAGGTCTTCCAGCCAACGCCTCAATTCCACCGACTCGGCCAGCGGCGCACCACCACCCAACAAGTACCCCAGCGCGGACACATGGAGGATCGAGCGGTTGTTGCTGCCCCGCTTGAGATCCGCGACACCAAGCCAGCAGGCATGTTGTGCGCGGGTCAATGCCACGTAGAGAAGCCGCAGATCCTCGGCCAGACGCTCGTCATCGGCCTTGGCGATCAATTCGGCCGTGGGCTTGAGGCTGATCTGCGCCTTGTTGGCCTCGTCGTGGTAGTGCAATGGCAATCGACTGCCGTCCACCGGTTTCGTCGAACAGATAAAGGGCAAGAAGACCAACGGATATTCGAGGCCCTTGGACTTGTGGATCGTGACCACCTTGACCAGTTGCTCATCGCTTTCCAGGCGCAGGATCTGCTCTTCTCCCGCTTGCCCGGACAAAGCCAGGTGCTCGGACAAATGCCGGATCAAGGCTTGTTCGCCATCCAATTCACCGGCGGCCTGCTGCAACAGTTCGCAAAGGTGCAACAAGTTGGTCAGCACCCGCTCGCCATCGCTGCGCACCATCAAGGCCTGGGGCAGTTCGAAATCATGCAGCAGGCGTCGCAACATCGGCAGCACGCCCTGGCTGCGCCAGACCGTACGATAACTGCGGAACTGCATGACCCGGGCTTCCCAGGCCAGCTCATCCTGGTTGAGACGTTCCAGTTCCGTCAGCGACAGATTCAACGTGATGCTGGCCAGGGCTGCCCGTAGCGGTCGTTCGGCATCCGGCTCGGCACAGGCCCTGAGCCAGATCAGCAAGTCCCGCGCTTCCTGCGAGGCAAAGACCGAATCCTTGTCGGACAGATACACGCTGCGCACGCCTCGCGCGGACAACGCGTCTCGCACCGCCTGCGCTTCTTTACCATCGCGCACCAGGATGGCGATATCTGCCGGGCGCACGCCTCGCAGCACTTTTCCATCGACCGTGAAGCCGTCGCGCCCCGACTGGCCGCCGTTGAGCAACGCCGTGATTTCACTGGCGCAGGCGGCCGCCATGGATTGTCGATACACCGCACCGGAAAGTGGCTGGTCCGACGACAGGTGCCAGATGTTCAGCGCCGCGACCGCCTGCCCAGCGACCTGCAAGGACTCCTTGCGCCCCTGGGACTCGACGGACAGGAACGGCACCGGGTTCTCGTCCGACGGCTCACGGAACAGAAAAGCCCCACGCCCCTTCGGGCGGGACTCGGCATTCTGGAAAACATGGTTTACCGCGCCGACCATGGCATGGCTGGAACGGAAGTTCGTGCCCAGCGTGTGCAGCCTGCCAGCAGTGGCTTCGCGAGCGCGCAGGTAGGTATAGATGTCGGCGCCGCGAAAAGCGTAGATCGCCTGCTTCGGATCGCCGATCAGGAAAAGTCCGGTCCCGGGGTCGTTGTCTTCGATGCGGTAGATGCTTTCGAAGATCCGGTACTGAACCGGGTCGGTGTCCTGGAACTCATCGATCAGCGCCACCGGAAACTGTTCGCGGATCAGGCTCGCCAGACGCTCGCCTCCGTCGGCCTGCAGGGCTGCATCGAGACGCAGCAGCATGTCATCGAAGCCCATCTCGGCGCGGCGACGTTTCTCTGCCTCGAAGCGCGCCCCGACCCATTGCGCGGCATGCTGCAACACGGCGGCATCTGGCGTGGGCAACGCATCCAGGCTGGTCTTGAGACTGGCCATGGCGTCCAGCCCGGGATGGTTGGGCACTTCACCTTTCCAGGCTTCGGCCATGCCCTCGGGCGTCAACCGCGTGAATCCGGTACCGATGTCCAACAGCTCGAGGCTTTCGTCATCGACCCAGGCAGTGATTTTCTGAAACCATGGCTCGAAGTAACGCGCCTGCATCTTGCGCCCGTCGACAGCCTTGCTGGCCACGCCTTGCTGGCAGATCTCCAACAGTTCCACCGCCCATTGCCGCCACGGCGCCTTGAGATCGAGCAAGGCGGCACTGCGCTCCTGCAAGGCCGCGGCGATGAGTTCGGCAGGCTCAAGCCCGTCGCCGTCGCTACGCTCGCTGGAAAACAAACCTCGCACCCGCGGCAACAGCGCAGCAGGCCCTCCCCAATGAGTACGTACCCAGTTCAGCGCCTCGCCTTGCATCGAATAGCAGAACAACCGCCAATAATCGCGCAGCACCTCGCCCAGCAATTCGCTGTGGTCGGTTTCCAGGGTCTGGGTGAACAGGCTACCGCTGTCGAAGGCATGCTCACGCAACATGCGCTGGCACCAACTGTGGATGGTCGAGACGGCCGCTTCGTCCATCCACTGCGCAGCGATGTCCAGCCGGTTCGCGCAACCAGGCCATTGCTCAGCGCTGAATTCATCGCGCAACGCGGCGATCAGCGAATCCGGGGCTGGAATCTCGTCGCGAAAAAAACGTGCGGCTTCGGCCAGACGAGTGCGAATTCGTTCACGCAACTCCTTGGTGGCAGCGTCCGTAAAGGTCACCACCAGGATTTGCGGTGGAAGCAACTCGCGGCCGAAGCCGGACGCCGAACCGCCATGCCCCAGCACCAGACGCAGGTACAACGCCGAAATGGTAAAGGTCTTGCCGGTACCGGCGCTGGCCTCGATCAGTTGGCTGCCCCGCAGCGGGAAAGCCAGGGCCAATGGTGCCTGCTGACTCATGAACGGGCCTCCTCGCTGACCAATGAACGCCATGGGGCTTCGAGCAATGGTCGGTAGAGTGCATCGCACCAATCGGGAAATGTTTCGTCAGCCATCAAGGCATCGAAATCAGCAAACTGTCGAGCCAACGCCGGACTTTCCCGCCGCTCGCCTTCAAACGTCTGTCCATCGCCCTCATAGGCTTTGCGAGCCGCCGCTTCGGCCTTGCCCGGATCAGTCTGGCCGAGCCAGGCGAAAGCCGTCTTAACCGCGATCGGTAGCGGCTGGCGCATACCGGTCTGCCAGGCCAGCAGCATGTCGCCCAGTAGCCTTTGTGCGACAGGCTCTTCAAAAGGTGCCAGCAGCAAGCTGTCATCACTGGCCACCAGTGCCGTCGTCAACGACAAGCCATTAGCGCAGGCCACGAGATGGTTGACCCAAGGTCGTATCAGGCGATGCCACTTACGGGTCTTGGTGGAGCCGATGCTGTTGGGTATGGCCGTGATGGCGAGGACCGCACCGTCGGAACGCTGGTGCAAACCGCTGAGCCAGCCCTCGACATTCACTCCCTGCAATTGCAGGCTGACTGGCACAGCGCTGACCGACGGTGTCGGCCATAACGCCAGAAGCTGTTGGTACCGCTGGAGCAGATCCGGCAGAGGTTCGATCAATTCACGCTGCATGCATTCACCGAAACCGGCCATGGGTAACAGGCCGCTGTTCTGCAGTCTTTTGGCGTGAGCGGTAAGGGCAAGATCCGGTTGGTCCAGGCGTACCAGGGCGGCCTCGAGCAAGCTGTCACTCAGGCTGTAGCGTTGCAGCGCATCGAGCACGAAAGGTTCGTCATCGGCCAGAGGCGCTTCGATGGCCTCGAAGAACACTTTCAGCCGCTGGCTGAAGAAATGGCGGACAGGATTGCGCAGGAAGTCCTGCAACTGACCGAGGCCCAAGGGTTCTTCCTGAACGTAAGGCTCCAGCACCTGGGTTGTGTCGGCGTCATCGGAGATGTCGTGGAGCATTCGCCATTCGCTGGCGTAACTGAACAGCGCATCGCCTTGATGGAAATAACGCGCACTGAACGGTTGCAGCGGATGCTCCTGGGTCAGGGCATCGAGAAGAGGCTTGCTGTCATCTGCCAACCGCCAGCCACCGGCGAGATGATCGCGCAGTTGGCCGATCAACACCGATGCCGGGCGCTCGCTGTTGTCGCGAATACTGCGCCCCACCCAACTGATGTACAGCTTTTCACGGGCAGAAAGCAGCGCTTCCAACAGCAGGTAACGGTCGTCCTCACGGCGGGAACGATCACCCGGACGATAATCGCCACCCATCAGGTCGAAGTCCAAAGGCGGCTGGGCTCTCGGGTAATCACCATCATTCATCCCCAGCAGGCACACCAGCTTGAAGGGGATCGCGCGCATCGGCATCAAGGTACAGAAGTTGACTGCGCCGGCCAGGAAGCGCTGGGACAGTCGCCCCTGATCCAGTCCGGCCAACCACGCCTCTCGCACCACCGTCAGCGGCAATTCATCGTGCAGCCCCACCGACTCACAGGTTTCCAGCCAGGTTTCACGCAAGTCTTCGAGTTGGGCCAGCAAATAGTCGTCATGCTCGTTGCTTGCCTGGAAAAACAGCTGTATCAGATCTTGCAGGCGTGAACCCCATTGCTGCGGCGATGCCGGCCGGGTGAGTTCATGATGGGCGACTTCCAGGGCATCCAGCAAAGCAACCAAGGGACCAATCAACGCCGCATCCAGGCCACCGATCTCGTCATAAGGCTCAATGCCCTCATAAGCGTTCGAACTGCCGACGGCATACCCCAGCAACATGCGACGCAAGCCGAAATGCCAGCTGTTCTGCTCAAGCTCGGCAGGCAGGCCCAAGCCGGCACGGTGCTCGGCACTCATCCCCCAACGAATGCCTGCCCCTTCGATCCAGCGGTGCAGTGTCGGCAGGTCGGCCTCATCGATGCCAAACCGTTCGCGCAACGCCGGGACATCCAGCAGATCGAGGATTTCGCTGACTGGAAAACGACTGTCCGGCAGCTTGAGCAAATGCTCGACGGCGATCAGCAGTGGATCACGTCCACGCTGGCCCTGGTCGGTCAACGTGAAGGGGATGAACCGCGGGTCGCTCCTGTCGAGCTGGCCGAACACTGCGCGAATGTGCGGTGCATAACTGTCGATGTCCGGGACCATGACGATGATATCCCGTGGGCGCAGGGTCGGATCCGCACTGAAGTGGGCCAGCAATTGGTCGTGGAGAATTTCAACCTCGCGCTGGGCGCCATGCGCCACATGAAAACGGATCGAGCCGTCTCGCTCCGGATCGACGACAGGCCAGTGTTCCCGGGTTTCATTCAGGGGGCGCAGCTCCAGGATGTCATCCTGCAACTGGCTGAGAAGGGTCGTGGGGGTCCCATCAGTGAACAGGTCGATTCGCCCATCGCGAAATACCGAGCGATAGCTGTTGGGGTCATCGTAGCTGTCGAGCAGGTTGATATAGTCGCGCCCTTGCTTGCCCCAGGCGGCCAATAACGGATGGGCATGCTGATGCAGGGTTTGCGGATCGAGGACGACGGGCATGCCAGCCTTGCGTGCCTGGCGCTTGTATTGGTGACGCAACAAATCCTTGTCGGCGACGATGTCCGCCCAATGATGGCGACACGGGTTATGCACGCAGAGCAGAACCTGGCTGAACCGGGAAAGGCCGGCGAGCGCCTCCAGGACCTGGGCAGGCAACGAAGAAATACCAAACACGATGACCCGTGCGGGCAGGCCTTTCGGAGCGGTTTCCAGGCTGTTGATACGTTCGATATAGCGCTGATGAACGCCGGCACGGCTTTGCGCCATGCCTTGCTCCCCCACATCCAGCAACAAGGCTCGCCACAGTTCCGCTTGCCAGCAATTTGCCGGCGCGAGCGGCTTTATTTCACCTCGGACATTTCTGGTCTGGTGTCGACCTTCCGCCCAATCCTCAAGCCAGTCGGCCCGGTAGACCTGGTACTGGTCGAACAGATCGGCAAGACGCTCGGACAGTTGATAGCGCTTGCGCAAGTCGGTGTCGTGGGTAAGGAATCGTCGCAGAGGTTCGAAATGAGGCTGCTCGATCAACTGCGGCAGCAGACGCATCAGGCGCCAGGTTAACGGAGCCTTATCCAGCAGGGACTTGGCCGGAATTTCATCGCGTCCCAGGACTGTTCGATAAAGTTGCCACATGAAACTGCCCGGCAGTTGCACATCAATGGCAGCCGCAATACCGCAACCGCCAGAATCATCGTCTTCCGGGTCTTCAGCCAGTGCGAGTTTGAGCCATTGGGCAATGCCATTGCTCTGTACCAGAGCGATTTCATTTTCAAGGGGGGACAGCGGATAGCGCCGCATCAAGCTGATTACCAAGCTGCGCAACTCATCAAGGCGGTTCCCGTGAACCACCATGAAAGCTGGGCTGAGGGACGTTGCGTCCGGCATGAAAGGCATCCTTGAAAATGCAAAAGCTAGGGGCAGAACCTTAGCACTGTCGGGGGGTTGTGACAGCCGGGAGCTATCCGCGCTTGTCGTAAGAACTTTCCTGCGGGCAAAACAAAACCCCTACCTGCATCAGCAGATAGGGGTTTCGGAATTTAATCTTGACGATGACCTACTCTCACATGGGGAAACCCCACACTACCATCGGCGATGCATCGTTTCACTGCTGAGTTCGGGATGGGATCAGGTGGTTCCAAT